>JBAVHJ010000598.1:0-4619 GCA_049685715.1 Terriglobia bacterium
ATCCTCCGGACAATACCCTCGAACAGGAAATGAGGCCAGGGTTTCCCCAAGTCACAGAAGATGACAATTAAGTTTCCAGTCGAACGCATGCCCGCCGGACACTTCCTGACGCTCGGTCTTGCTGCGATGTTGTTGTCACCCAGCTGTTGGATCAACGCCCAAGTCAAACAAGGCCTCTCACCCCAAGACCAAAGGGGAAAGCAAATCTACCTCAAGGGAGAAGAGGGGGAGCGGGGAGAGATCAAAGCGACTCTCGGGAGTAGCGACCTGGAGTTGCCGGCAACTTCCTTTCCGTGCGCGAACTGTCACGGACTGCGGGGGGAAGGAACAAGCGAAGGCGGCCTCGAGCCTTCACCCTTGACGTGGGCTCGGCTCAAATCGCCACACACATCCCTCCTGACCGGACATCAGAGAGGCCCTTACAACGAAGCGACGCTGGCGCGAGCCATCAGTCAAGGACTCGACCCGGGGAATCAACCGCTGCATCCCGGCATGCCCCGCTATCGAATGTCTCTACACCAGATGGCCAACCTGATTGCCTACCTCAAGAAGCTGGGGAGCGAAGCGGATGCCGACTCAGGCCTTAGTGATACCACCATCACACTGGGCAGCGTGTTGCCGATGACAGGCCCTATGGCACATGCGGGCGAAGATGTCAAAGCGACTTTGAATGCCTATTTCACCCAGATAAATTCACAAGGGGGAATTTACGGCCGCAAGTTCGAACTCGTCGTGGCTGATTCCCACGGTGATGCCCAGGGGACTCTACAAGCGACCCGGCAGCTCGTCGAAGAAACCGGGGTATTCGCCCTGATTGGCAGCTTCGAGCCTCTGGGCAGTGAACCTACTCATGAATACCTCCGCCAGAAGGAGGTCCCTCTCATCGGTCCTACAACCCTCCTGCCCCAACCTTCGATTCCGCCAAACCCCTATGTATTCTATCTTCTCCCCACATTTAGCGATCAAGCGCGAGTCCTTGTTGATTTTATCCATTCGAGAATGAAGAGCGAGTCACCCCGGCTCGCAGTTATCGTCGAAAGTGGGGAAATATATGGCAGTGCGCTGGTCGGACTGAGGGCTCAGGCGAAGATGTATGCCATGACTTTGGTCTTTGAGGAAACGTACAAACCCGGGCGGTTTTCTCCCGACGCAGTGATCGAAAGGATGCTACCCAAGCAACCGGATTACGTGTTCGTTTTTGGAGGCGCGGACGACGTCGTTGATTTGGCACGGGAAATGAAACGAAAAGATTTTATTCTACCGCTTCTGGGTTCTGCGACCCTGGTCGGTCGTCAGGCCTTCAGTCTCCCGCCTGAGATCGCTACTAAAAGCTTTTTTGCTTATCCCGCAGCCTTCCCTCATCGAGAGGAGCTCGAAGAATTTATGGCAGTCCTTCGGAACGCCAAGGTTGAGTTGCGAAACCCGCCGTTTCAAGGTTCAGCTTATGCGGCGGCGAAGATCATGGTTGAGGTAACAAAGCGGGGCAGTAGGCAACTCAGCCGGGCCGAACTCGTTCAGTCCATGGAACAAATGAGGAATTTTGAAACAGGGGTAATACCCCCGGTGACGTTTGGCCCCAACCAAAGAGTGGGTTGTTCTGGATCATACATTGTTGGAATCGATCTCAAGAATAAGAGACATGTCCCTCTCAGCGAATGGATGGTGCCCAAGGACCCACCGTGAAACGAAGCGCCTGAGTCGCCCTGTCGATATGATGGAGAAGCCCTTCCGGAGACCGACTTCATCTTCTCCTTTCCTGACAATGTTCCTGTTTAAGCTCTAAGAGGCAGGCAAGGACGCCCTTAATGTTTCGACCTTCTCCGACCTGCTTAGGCGCCACAGAGAAAAACACTTCAGCCGGAAATTCAACATCGAACCCTCAGTGCAAGCACATCGGGCCTCATACTAAACCTGCTTTGGATCTGACATTCGCCTACTTGTTTGGGACAGTCGGGGGAGGTTGAGTTTTCTCTTGCATGGCATGCAATATCAGTTGTGGAAGTTCCTGATAGTGGACGCCCAATGAGGGACACTCGAAGAACACATAATAGACACCTGGCTGTGGCGCGATGAAGGTCACTTCGTACACGTCCTCACTTAGGGCCCGCGCGAGCTCCCGCCTCTGCCACGTCCCGGGTGCAAGCAAGATCAATACCCCCAGATCCCTGAGTCCGGTCCGGGGTTGCCGGGTGTTTGGATCAATGGCCCTGAATTGGAGTCGGACTCTCTCTCCAACAGAGATTCTCTTCTCTTTCAACAAGGGGTCGATTTGGAGCGGAACCTGCTGCTTCCTTTTGAGTCCCAGGTTTGGTTTGACCACGAGGTCGAAGCAATGAACCAGGCGTGGAGAATCCAACAAAAAAGCGACATCATAGGTGCCCGCGCGAGAAAGCATGACGTTCGTTGAGTAAACTCCCAATCCCACCTCACGTAAACTCCGGTCAACCACCAGTACAGCCCTGGGAAACCGCCCATAATTCCTGAAACTCCCCATGGGGGCGGCCATCCCTTCCTCGTAATAGTAAATTGTTTTGTCGGCTGCATTGGCGATCAGAACGGAGTTCCCCTCCGGCGTTGGAACGATAGCATCAGCGCTCGCCGGACTTGGCCCCTTCTCGGGCGATGTTTCACCCCCGGGAATCTGAGTGACTGGCGGGGATTCTCTTCCGCCGAGCGATCCCAATTGGATCATCGTCACTTGTTCGGTGCCGCGGGAACGAATATAGGCATAGGCTTTTGAGAAGGACACCTGCTCGGGCGAACTTCCCACCTCCACAGAGTGCATGATGCGATCTGTGGATGAATCGAAGATATGAACTGTGCTTTCCTTCTCGTTTAGCACAAACCCCCAGCGTCCATTATCGGCGAAGCGGATGACTTTCACGCCAGGCTTTGTCCTTAGCATCGAGCGGATCTTGTGATTCTGACCATCGATCACCGTGATGGTGCCGTCCTCTTCATTGGCAACATAGGCGGCATGGCTCAATTTGGAGAAAGCGATGGACACGGGAAAGCCCCCGACCTCGATGCTCGAGACCTTCCGAAGCTGGCGTGTATCGATGATCGATACGGTTCCCTCCTTGCGTTTGTTGGTGACGAACGCGTACCCGCCATCCGTCGAGAATGCAATCTCATGATGTCCGGGGCCTGTTGGAATTCGAGCAATCACCTTGTCCTGAGACGTGTCAATGACGGTGACTCCGCCCTGGGCGTCAGCGCCTTCTGCATCATTGCCCACCCACAGATACTTTTCGTCAGGTTGCAAGGAGAGGCGAAAGGGGTTCGGACCTGCTTCAACCTCCTGCACTGACTTCCAGGTCGCTGTATCAATGACCGCAATCTGGTTTACCGACGGCATACTGACATAGAGTTTCTTACGATCGTCGGTCAGCACCCAGTCTTGTCCCGGACTTTTCAGTTGAACCGTGGTAAGTAGTTTACTCCCCCCGTAACCAAAGAGCGGATCGACCACCGAGATACTGGCGTCTTCATTAAGGGACAGGACGTAATAGACATTCAAATCGACTTCAGGACGGGCGTTCAAACTGGGGCTCAGAAAAGACTGGATCTTGGCATGACAATCTTTTGAGTCGGAAGCCTTCCCGGTTGGCCGAGTTTCCATCCACGCCGCCGGGTGAAGGCCTCTTACCGGATTCCCGCTGGTGCTATCCTTGATAGTGAATTGGACCTCCGCATCCTCGCCTTCTCTCAATCCTGAATCTTTATCTGCCCTTCGAGTCAGAGACCGGATGGAAAATTCTACCGAGATCCCTTCCTGAATAAATTTTTCCGGAGGGCGATAGGTTTCTGGATTGGGCGAAGGATTCGAGCTGCTCTTGCCCCCAGAGGGGTTTGCTGATTGTGGACCTAGGGCAGGTTCCGGGTTCTGGTATTCGATGTTGGAACCCTGCCCGGGATGAGCGGCAGCCTGTGTCCAGGAACTCCCTACACTCTGCTGCCAGGCTGCCCAGGCGATCCTGAAAATTGAAGGTAACAGAAACGCGAGGAGCAGACCCGCACCGAGATTTCGCAGAAATAACCTGCGCATTTCTACCAGGATTTCCTGCTGAGATCCCATATTCATGGGTTTTTTTTCTCCTCCATCTACGGTCCCTTTGCTCTCATTAGCCGTCGCCGGCAGAAGCGTCCGTTTGGGAAGACCGTCCATTTATCCCACGGCGAGATCCCGCGCGCCCCCCAAAGCGATGTGATTTTGCGATTGGGTATACCTCATCTGACGAGGTTGAGTCAATCTCCAATGGCAGCCTCAATCGGCACACTGATCCCTTTTTCTTTATGCGAAAACTTGACCTGTGGGGGTATGCCGAACCTCGAGGATGAACGAGAATTCAGTCTAATGTGAGTAGATTCGTACGAAGTGGGATGGTGGAATTACATTCCTTGACGAACACGGGATCAACGCCCCGGGGGCAGCATGGGGGTTTGTTTCAAATGACCAAAAGAACTCGCGCCATCAGCAGTGTGGTCCCCGCGGAACTTTCCGAATGGTGTGGCTCCCTGTCTAGTTCATCGGATCACGGAAGCCGTTACGGTGGTCAAGAAATCAAGTCGTCCGTTTCCAAAAATCTCAAGCATGGTCACCGGGATTGAAGACACGA
>JBAVHJ010000599.1:0-7186 GCA_049685715.1 Terriglobia bacterium
GAGTACGGCTTTAACTCCATTTTCCTGTTGCCGGTCAATCTGTATGGCCCCCACGATCACTTTGATTTGGAAACCTCCCACGTCATCCCCGCCTTGATTCGAAAATGCGTGGAGGCCGTGGAGACGGGGGCGGGGGAGATCACCTGCTGGGGAGACGGGAGCGCGACCAGGGAATTTCTTTATGTGGAGGATTGTGCCGAGGCAATCCTTCTGGGAGCAGAGCGGTATAACGAATCCGTTCCGATAAATATCGGGGCGGGATTTGAGATTTCAATACAGGAGCTGGTTCAGAAAATCGCCTCATTCACCGGTTTCACGGGTTCAATCCATTGGGATCAAACCAAGCCAAACGGGCAACCTCGGCGCAGGCTCGACACCTCGCGCGCCGAACGTCTGTTTGGGTTTAAAGCATCCACCTCTCTAGATGACGGACTTAAAAAAACCATCGCATGGTACCGACACGCTGGCAGCCACTCACTCCAGCGCGCCTGAAGTTGCCACTGGACCGCCTTCCCCGCACACCACCCGGCTGAAGGACTATTTTAACGCCAACGCATACAAACGTGATCGGTGGAAACGACGAAACCCCTATTATTACCGGGAGATGGAGAAGTTCTATCGGTTTGCGATTCCCGAGGGCGAGCGGGTGCTTGAACTCGGATGCGGGACCGGCGATCTGCTGAATGTCGTGGCGCCCGGGTGGGGCGTTGGGATTGATTTCAGTGAATCCATGCTTTCCATAGCCCGGTCAAAATATCCCCACCTGGAATTCAAGAACATGGATGCACATCAGCTCGTGCTGGAGGAATCCTTCGATGCGATCATTTTTTCGGATTTGATTGGCGACCTCGAGGATGTCCTAGTCGTGTTCCAGCAATTGCACAAGGTCTCCATCCCGGAGACACGAATCATCATCAGCTACTACAACTACCTTTGGGAACCAGTGCTGAAGCTGGGAGAGTGGCTGCATCTAAAGACCAAACAGTCCCTCCAAAACTGGCTGCCCATGGCCGATGTCACAAATCTCTTGGAACTCAGCGGTTTCGAAGCGGTGAGGCGCGGAACGCGGCTCCTTCTTCCCTTGAATGTGCCCCTTGTGTCCTGGATTATGAATCGAATACTGGCCCCTTTACCCGTGCTCCGACAACTGTGTCTCGTGGAGTACATTGTGGCGAGGCCTTCTCCCTGCAGTTTCGGCGCCTCGCATACGCCAATGGATGGGCCCAAGACCAAAGAGTCCTGTACAGTGGTGATCCCCTGCCGCAACGAGGTGGAAAACATCGAGGCTGCGGTGGAGCGCATTCCGGCCCTGGGCGACCATACAGAAATTATTTTTGTGGATGGGAATTCCACGGATGGAACCGTTGAGAAGATTCACGAGGTCATCGATCGCTATCGCGGAGAGAAAGACATCAAGTTCATTGCCCAGGGCACGGGTAAAGGTAAAGGAGACGCTGTCCGGAAAGGATTCGCGGCGGCGGCGTGTGATGTCCTGATCATTCTGGATGCCGATCTCACGGTGTCTCCGGAAGACCTCCCCAAGTTCCTTGACCCCCTGGCGTCGCGGAAGGCGGAATTCGTCAACGGGTCGCGATTGGTGTATCCCCTGGAGAAGCAGGCCATGCGGTTTCTGAACCTCCTGGGCAATAAATTCTTCAGCATGGCCTTTACTTTCATCCTCGGACAACGCATCCGGGACACCCTGTGTGGAACCAAGGCCCTGCTCAAGGAGAATTACGAGAAGATTGCAGCGAACCGCAGCTTTTTTGGGGACTTTGATCCTTTCGGGGATTTTGACTTGTTGTTCGGGGCGGCGAAACTCAATCTCAAGATCGTGGAAGTCCCCGTCCGATATCACGGACGCACTTATGGAAAAACGAAGATCAGCCGTTTTCGACATGGTTTGATCTTGTTGAGGATGGCCCTGCTGGCCTTCAGGAAATTCAAGTTGGGTTAAGGTGACCCCCGCAGCAGTTGGAGACGCGGGACGATGTCCGACCCCGCTTCTCTTGAAAATAGAAATGAAAGCCCTCAAAGGATACCCAGATCTCCATTGACCCACCCCGACGAATTCTCCAAAATTCAATCTCGATATTTTGAGGCCGCCGATGCGAGGAGATTCCATCATCAGACCGGCGATCCCTATTTCTCGAGAACGGAAAAGTCGTTGTTGGAGGGAGCGCAGCCGCGCCGCGGACAACGACTTCTCGAAGTGGGATGCGGGGAGGGAGGGAACCTGTTTTTTCTCGGCGATTCGGAAGCGCCGTTGTATGGAATCGACCTTTTTTCAAACAAGCTTATCTTTGCGAAGAGCCAGTTGCCCCAATGCCGGTTTCTCTGCTCCCACGCGGACCAGTTGCCTTTCCCTGCGGAGTGTTTTGACATCATTCTGTGCCGGGACGTGTTGCACCATCTGCCTGTCCGCGAGTCAGCCTTGAAGGAATTCGCGCGGGTCTGCCGCCATGGGGGGAAGATCGTGATCATTGAGCCCAATGGGAGGAATCCGATCATTCAACTGCAAGCCTGGATGGTCAAGGCAGAATCCGGAATAAAGCGCAATTCCCCTGCGGCCCTTCAGTCTCTCCTCGACCGGGAGCTGGGCTTTTCCTCGGCCCTTCAACTCCGGCAGCCTTTTCCCCTCTTTCGCGTGGTCTTGCATTACCGTTATGGATTCGCCCGGCTGAGCCGATGGCAGGGGACTCAGAAGTTTTTTGACGCGGTCAACCAACTGGCCGCCCGGGTTGTTCCCAAGTCGCGGTGGGCTTATCTGGTATTTGAAATTGAGAAGGGATAGTCCATCAGGCCGTGGGCGGAGATGCCCGAGGGAAAGACAGAGCCAATACACAGATTTTCGGGATGCGGCTGGGCGGCTTTGTTTGCTATCCTTGCCTTCATTGGCTGTGAAGCGGACCACTAGCCCCCAAACGACGCAAGAGATCGCGGGTCTGCTAACATCTACACGCTTCATCGTGGATGAGAACCGAGACGAGAGTATAATTGCATCCGCTCTCCATCCTGGTATGGAGAGGGAGGGGGAAAGTTGTTCGCTCCCCCCTCAACATCAGCCCCCAGGGGAGGTCAAATCAAACGGTCATGGAGAAGCTCTCTATCATGATGAAAGTCCCTTCAGTAGATTTGCATGCGCAATATGCGAGTCTCCGAGAGGAAATACAGAAGGCCATCAACGAGGTCATGGAATCGCAGGGCTTCATTCTCGGACCAAAGGTTGAAACCCTCGAAAGGGAAATTGCCAGGTATTGTCACACCGCCCACGCGGTGGGCGTGGCCTCGGGAACCGATGCCCTCCTCCTCGGTCTGCGTGCGGTAGGGATCGAACGCGGTGATGAGGTCATCACCTCCCCCTTTACCTTTTTCGCCACGGCGGGGGCGATCCACAACGCGGGAGGTGTCCCGGTTTTCGTGGATATTGACCCGGAGACGTTCAACATCGATCCTGGGCAGATTGAGGCCAAGGTGACCCCGCGCACGAGAGCCCTGATTCCCGTTCATTTGTTTGGACAGCCTGCTGACATGAAGCCGATCCTCGAACTCTCCCGCAGACGCGGGGTCCGCATTATTGAAGATGCGGCGCAGTCCATCGGCGCAGAGTACCGCCTCGAAGAGGACTGGAAGAAGGCTGGATCCCTTGGCGACCTGGGGTGCATTAGTTTTTTTCCGTCCAAGAATCTGGGCGGGCTTGGGGACGGAGGCATGGTTGTCACCAATGATGCTCACCTTCGGGACCAGGTGGCCCTGCTGAGAACCCATGGAGGGCGAAACAAATATGTCCATGATATCGTGGGCTACAACAGCCGGTTGGATGCCCTCCAGGCCGCCGTACTCAGTGTGAAGTTAAAGTACCTGGATGGTTGGAGTGCGGCGCGATGCGCGCGGGCCGGGATTTATGATGCATTGATTGGCCGCGCGGGGCTGGGAGTGAAGGTGAAAACGCCCGTAATTCAGCCGTATTCAAAATCCGTCTTTAATCAATACGTCGTGCGAGTGGAACGCCGGGATGAGCTCCAGAAATTTTTGAAGGAGCGGGGTGTATCCTCAGCGGTTTATTACCCCATCCCGTTGCACTTGCAGGCCTGCTTCAAAGATTTGGGGTATAAAGCGGGGGATTTGCCGGTCAGCGAGGCGGCTTCTCGCGAGGTGTTGGCCCTCCCGATGTATCCCGAATTGACCGAGGCCATGCAGGAATACGTCGTGGCCCAAGTCTCAGAATTTCACTCGTTATGAGGACCGACGCCACAAACGGCGGGAATTTCTGTCCGAAGGATGGGTTGGACCGGATTCGGGCAGCAATCCTTCTGCTCAGTGAATAAGAAGATTTCCGTCCTACTTTGTTGGGTCGATTGGCACAGAAAGAAGCAGGGATATGAAGGTCATCATCATAGGAGCGAATGGGCAATTGGGGAGTGAGCTTGCTGCCGCCTTTGAAAATGAGACGGTGGTCGCCCTGGGTCACAAAGACCTGGACATCGCCCATTATGACGCGGCCGAGCGCCTCTTCGACCGTGCCTATCCCGAGGTGGTCCTAAACACCAGCGCCTATCATCGAGTCGATTTGTGCGAAACCACACAAGAGAAGGCCTTTGCCATTAATGCCTTTGCGGTGAGAAACCTGGCTCAGCTTTGCCGCAAGCACGATGCCCTCTTTGTGCATACCTCCACCGATTATGTCTTTGACGGATCCAAGGGCGCTCCTTATACCGAGGAGGACGCTCCCAACCCCCAGAGTGTATACGCCACCTCAAAGCTGGCGGGCGAATTCTTTGTAAAGCACAACTGCCCGCGACACTTTATCATCCGCACCTGTGGCCTTTATGGCGATGCGGGTCGAAGTAGCAAGGGCTACAATTTTGTTGATCTCATGCTCCGGCTACAGCGAGACCAGCAACCCATCCGCGTCGTGAAAGATCAGGTCCTAACGCCGACCCGCGCCGTAGAGGCCGCGCGCAAGATTCATGAATTGGTCCTTTATGAACGAGCTCACCGCGCGGAGTTCCCTCCGCCGGGCGTCAAAGGCTCAATTTACGGCGTCGTCCATGTGACCGCGCAGGGCGAGTGTTCCTGGTATGAATTTGCCCGGACCATCTTCGAAGAAGCGGGGCTGGCTGTGAGCTTGATGCCCACGACCTCCGAGAAATTCGGGGCTGCTGCCAAGCGTCCAACCTACTCAGTTCTGGCCCACTCTAAATTGGCACAATTCGGGATGGACGATATGGAATCCTGGCGCGAGGGACTCCACACCTACCTGTCAGAGCGTCGAGTCCGGTCGGCAGCGCATGGGCCGATCCTCGCCTGAACTGCTTCCTGATTGATATTCGACGACCCGTGAAGGATCTTTAGTCCCTCCCTCCGCCTTCTCACTCCTCCTTAATCCCTGAACCCTCAGACTCGCTTGAGCGAGCGTAACTTCCCGGGCCGATTGCGGCGGGGGCCCTCTCCAAATAACAGGCCAAGATCTGAAATTTCAAATTTGAGATCGGAGACCACCCGGCGCTTGGTCTAAGCAGCTGCCCCATGAGGGGACTCGAAACGACTCCCAAGCCCCGGACCCGGGCCAAAGATCGTACCCCTTGGCTGAGAGAAAGGGGATCCTGTCGTGTTGTTACATACAGCCTGCTCCCCCTGGGGTTTCCAAGCCATAGCCCGGGTGTGGGGGCTTGAATGAGGCTTCAAATATGGATTTTGGCGTGTTTTCTCCGGATGAGTATGGCTTGACGCTGACAGAAATGATAAAATGATTTAGCGGAAGTAGGACTGGAGGAAAGGAGGCATATGTTCCAACTCACTCGAGCTTGTGATTATGCGTTACGAGTCATGACCCGGCTGGCTGAGTTTCCTCGTGGAAACATCGTTCATTTGCCCGCATTGGCCTATTCTGAAAATATACCATCTCATTTTCTATCAAAGATATTGCAGCAACTGACCCATGCCCGTTTCATCAAATCACATCGAGGTGCAGCGGGAGGCTATTCTCTGGAAAAAGATCCGGCGGAGATCTCACTGCTGGAGGTCATTGAAGCCATTGAAGGGTCGATCGTCTTGAACCAGTGTCTTTCACCCGGGATCGAATGTGAGCGGATGTCCTGGTGCTCGATCCATGAGGTCTGTGCAGAGGCGCGTGAGAGTGTTCTTGAGATCTTTCGTCGGGTCACGTTAAAGGACGTGGTGCTAAAAAACAGGCTTAATCGGGAGTCAATGGATCGAACCAGCACTGAAAAAGCCGCCGTCCTTTGAATTGATTCAAATGTTTTTCCCGGAAAAATGCTGGTTGGATTCCTCGGAAAGGCCAGGGATATTGGTCTGTCACCGTGCCAAGCAAGTCTCGCATGTTTCCAGGCGAACGGGTTAGACGACTGGACTGATCCGGGTCATCTTGCACGCCCTCTTTGAGCACCTCGTGCCGTTCCCGACGGTGCTGGTCTTGTCGTTTGAATCTTCTGTGGCCCTGATGCTGATTCTGCTCGGGGCCAATGGGCTCTGGAGATTCCGGCAGGAGCGAACTCCTCCATTTTCATTCCCATTCGAAGGCTCTGGTCTGTTTTCCCTCCCCGTTGGCGAGGGAGTTCTCCCTTTCTTTGGCCCCCGCCCTTCTTTGCAGACTGGAGACCGTTCTCTTTTCAAATCTGCTATACTGATTTCCGCAAACCAAGCATCAACTATCAAAAAACCTTCCCTGGAGAGTTGATTCATGAGCATCGACATTTCTGGCATTCAGGCTGCATTGAAAGACTACAAGATTGATGGGTGGCTGATGTATGACTTTCAAGGAGGCAATCCCATTGCACGCAAAGTCGTGGGTTGGAAGGAAGGGACGATGCTGACGCGTCGATGGTGGCTTTGGATCCCTCAATCGGGTGAACCGGTCCGTCTGCACAGCGTCATTGAACCCACCAACCTGGATTTTCTCCCCGGAAGGAAGATCCTGTTCCTCAGCTGGCGTGACATGACCGAACATTTGACCGAGATGATGAAGGGGGCGACCACCGTCGCGATGGAATACTCGCCCCGGTGCGCGATTCCTTATCTTTCCCGGGTGGATGCCGGCACGATTGAGCTGATCCAATCGCTCGGAAAAAAAGTGGTCAGCTCCAAGGATCTAGTCCAATTTTTTGAGTCCCGGTGGTCGGAGGAGCAGTTGGCGATGCACCATGAGGCCGAAAAGAAACTGATG
>JBAVHJ010000600.1:0-2972 GCA_049685715.1 Terriglobia bacterium
ACCCCTTTTGCTTTTTCGCGCAAACGTTTTCAATGAGGTAAATAGCCGATATTGCCTTGAAGAAACCCTGGGTCCTCAATATGCCCTTTGCGCGAGAATATGCGTTGATATTGTAAGGAAGTGGAGGGACAACTCTGGTCTGCTGTGGAAAGAGACAGAATTTCTTTTTGAAGATGGGGCGACGGGAGCCGGAAAACTTATCGAGATGATGGAGAGAGATGGTCTTCCAAGACCTATCTTTAGAAAGAAAAAAGAATTGGGGGCATTACAGGCAGCTGATCTGTTGGCCTATGAGAATTTAAAAGGGTTCAAGCAAGACAAGGAGAATGATTGGGACACCGCAAGGAAACCAATAAAGATGTTACTCGCGCGTATTCCGCATGTTATCTCAAGAACGGAGCAGGATGGGCTGGAAGAGATCTGCGCAGAACTACATGTTCCACAGAGACTCCCTATGTCTTTTTCGACCTAGCCATTGCTGCTGTCTTAGTGGTGTGCCTACGCTTCTTTGGTGCGCTGGGGCTCGCCGCCAGCGGGGGCGACCCCTAGCGTCACGATGAGGAGAGAAAGAAAGTACCGCCACGGTAAGCCGCAGGCTTACCGCAATAATGGGCGGCAAAGCCGCTTCCTGCCGCGAGAGATTAGAAAAACGTCACTTCAATCATTAATAAAGCTCACAACCATCTGCAGGGAAATCATTGGCCGAGGCTGAGCTTCCCTATTCCAAAATTTCCGCATTTAGGTACAATCCCCTGCATGATCAAAAAATCCTTGTGGATCCTATTCATCCTGCTGCCCACTATGACAATCGAGGCCCTTGCCGTTCCACGGACGATGCGCATTGATTACTACCATACCGGGAATGCAACCCAGGAATTGTTCAGTCTCGACAGGATCGTCATCGAGCCGCTTCCCTGGCCTGGGAACCCTGCTAAGACCATTGACACCACCAATCTGGGAAAATATTACTTCGAAGTGATCGACCGGTCGACCAACCGAGTCCTGTATTCGCGCGGGTTTTCCTCGGTGTTTGGAGAATGGGAAACCACCGATGAGGCCAAGAGCGTTCACCGGACTTTTTCGGAATCGCTGCGGTTTCCTGCGCCTCAGACTCCTGTGCAGGTCGTGTTGAAGAAGCGCGATGCAAAGAATGCTTTCCGGGAAGCATGGTCGCTCCTCGTGGATCCCAAAGATCCCTTCATCGATACTTCAAGACCCGCCGCCCCGGGACCGCTCATGGAAATACAGAACAATGGGGATCCCTCCTCCAAGGTCGATTTCCTGATTCTGGGTGACGGCTACACCGCTGCTGAAGCTGAAAAATTCAAGAAGGACGCGCACCGTCTCACCGAGATCCTGTTTGCCACCTCCCCCTTTAAGGAGCGGCGGAACGATTTCAATGTCTGGGGGCTCTGCCCGCCCGCAGAGGAATCGGGCATCTCCCGGCCTTCCACGGGTGTCCACCGGAGGTCACCGCTAGGTGCCACCTACGATGCCTTTGGCTCGGAGCGGTACATCCTTACGTTTGACAATCGCGCCTTTCGCGACATCGCTTCATTCGCTCCCTATGAATTCGTCGAGATTCTTGTGAACGGGCGGACCTATGGCGGCGGCGGGATTTTGGGTCTCTACAGCACCGTGGCTGCCGACAGCCTCTGGGCACCTTACGTCTTTGTTCACGAGTTTGGACACCATTTCGCCGGGCTGGCGGACGAGTACTATACCTCGCCGGTCGCGTACGTGCCCGCCGCACAGCGTATTGAGCCCTGGGAACCCAATGTCACGGCCTTGCTCGATGTCAGCCATTTGAAATGGAATGACCTCATCACTGACGGCACACCCTTCCCCACTCCCTGGGAGAAAGAGGCTTTTGAAAGATACTCCCGAGAGACCCAACAGAAACGGGCCAAACTCCGAGCCGAAAGGCGTCCCGAGGGGGACATGGATGCGCTCTTCCAGGAAGAGAAAGAGCATGAGGGCCGCGCGCTGGCAACTGAAAAATACGCCGGAAAAGTGGGCGCATTCGAAGGGGCGATGTATGAGGCCAAGGGGTACTACCGGCCCCAGGCCGATTGCATCATGTTTACCCGCGACGACGTCCCCTTTTGCGCCGTCTGTCGCCGCGCCATCGAAGGCGTCATTGATCTATACTCGCGACCTTGATTCAGCCTCAAAGCAAGCATACACCCACTGGGGTCAGACACCCCGCGCCCTCGCCCGGACCGCCCAGCGGGATAATTTCCGCTCGAGTCCACAACCGTCTTAACAAAGGTGGCCCGTGGAGATAAAGCAGTGAAGACCCAACCCGACGTTGCAGGAAGGCGTAGGCTGTTCGACCTCAGCCACACCGTGGAAGATGGGATGATTACCTACAAGGGCCTCCCCGGGCCTCTCATCTGCGATTATCTCAGCCGCGAACAATCGCGAAGCCGTTATGCTGAAGGAACCGAGTTTCAAATTGGCAGGATCGAAATGGTGGCGAATACTGGAACTTACCTTGACAGCCCCTTCCATCGATACGCCGACGGGCCCGATCTCTCCGAACTGGATTTATCCTGCCTCGCTGACCTGGACGGCATTACCGTTCGTTCGGATTTTCGTAATGGACGAACCATCCCCCGGGACGTCTTCTCGAACCTTAACATCCAGGGGAAAGCCGTCCTCGTGTATACCGGGTGGGATGTTCACTGGAGAACCGACCAGTATTCAGAGGGTCATCCCTTTCTCACCAGGGATGCGGCACAATTCCTGGTCGATTCAGGGGCTCGTGTGGTGGGGATAGACTCCTTCAATATCGATGACACGGCCGACCGATCCAGGCCCGTTCATTCCATTCTGTTGCGCGCAGGTATTCCCATCGTTGAACATCTCCGTGGACTCGAGAACCTACCGGAAAGTGGGTTCAAGTTCTTTGCCGTGCCCGTTAAGGTGAAAGGCATGGGGACTTTTCCCATCAGGGCGTTTGCGATTGT
>JBAVHJ010000601.1:0-2452 GCA_049685715.1 Terriglobia bacterium
GTAATCAGGTAGGTGGAAGCCGGTTGAAAGCCTCGGGTAAAACCGGCTGCCGATTCGACCATGACCTTGGATTCATTGAACTGAATGACGATTTTGCCGATGTGCCTGGCCTGCGCCATGCAACGAAAGGCCTCGGTTGCCTCCGAAGCAGGAAATGTGAGAGTGGGAGAAAGCGGGAAGGTCTTCTCTCCGAAAAACGATATGATTTCGCGGAACAGCGAAGAGACCAACTCCGCCCGTTCCACCACCACCTTCGCCAGGTCGACGGCAAAATAAGAGAGGTTATTTTTAAATACCGCTAGCCCGATGCGGCTGTCCTGATAAATGTCCTTCTTTCCAATTTCCAAAAAGCGCCCAAAGGGTTTCAACAACGCCAGGCTTTTGGCCATGGCTTCTCCCACCAGCGAATTGAGGATAATGTCCACACCTTGACCGGCTGTGGCTTCAATCACCTCTTCCGCAAAAGCAAGTGACCTGGAGTCCATCACGTGTCGTATTCCCAGTCCTTTTAGGAACTCCCGCTTTTCCGGGCTTCCCGCAGTTGCAAAAATTTCCGCTCCGGCGTGTTGGGCTAATTGCACTGCCGCCAGGCCCACACCCCCCGCCGCAGAATGAATCAGGACACGCTCGCCGGCGGTCATCCTCCCAAGATAACGCAATGCATAAGAAGCGGTGAGAAATGCGGCGGGGAGGGCAGCCGCATCCTCATCGCTTAAATGAGGCGGTTTGCGAACGGCCAAGGCCATTGGGACCGTGACATAGGAACTGAAGCAACTGACCTCATCAAATGAAGGACTCAAACAGATAACGTCATCCCCCACGTGGCACTCCCGAACCCCGTCTCCCACAGCAACTACGCGACCCGCACACTCAATCCCGATCCGAGGAGAACATCCGGAAGGGGCGCCGGGGAATATACCCAGAGTCTTCATGACATCCAGAAAATTGAGTCCGGCCGCGTGAACGCGGACTTCAATTTCATCTCGTCCAGGGGATCTTCGGGCAAATGGTCTGAGAGTCAGATCGTCGAGAATTCCGGGAGTGTCAATCTCCAAACGGTAGCCTTCGTCGCCTGCCAATGCGGATTTTTCCCGTGTTCCCTTCCTGCTGGCTCTGGCGAGCTGTTCCGCGGGGAAACGAACAAATCTGGCAACATAGCGTTGAAGGCCCCGAAAAGCCACCTGATCTTCCCTTTTCTCCCCCGCGATTTCGTTTGCCAGTTGCTTCGCTACGTCCGGGGAGCTGTAGGTGTCCAGATCAACGAGCGAGCAGTGAAGTTCAGGATGCTCATGGGGGATCACTCTTCCCAGACCCCACAATGAAGACTGAGCGATAGAAAGGGAGTCGGCTTCTCTCCCGACTTTTTGAGCGCCTCTTGTAATCAGCCAGAGGCGCGGGATATCATTGCTGCCCGCTCGCGCCAAAGCCTGAATGAGATGAAGCACACTGACGCAGGACACCCTCTCCGCTTTGTCCAGATAGGAAGGGGAGATTTCATCTGAAGCCGGGAAATCGAGGGACCACATATGAATGATCCCTCCCCATGGAGACCGATCCATTTCGTTGAACTCATCCAGCAACCGTTGGGTGTCCCCCGGAACCCCGGGAGTAACGTGGAATTGTCTGGGGCCCAGCGGTTTGTAGCTTTCGCCGGGCCTGACCAACGTGCAGGATCCACCCTGGGCTTCCAGCAGTGACGCCAGCGAACTGGCAACATCGCCCTGGTCTGCAAAGATAAGCCATTTGCCTCGACCGCCTTCAACGGCCACTTCCCTCTGGTCCATATTTCCAGGCTGCCACTCCAACTGATAGAGACGGTCCTGAAGTTCTTTCTGAGCATCACGCTCGATTCGCTTGAGACACAGGCCAACCGCTTCCATGACGACCTGGCCTTCTGCGGTGAGCAGATAAACGTCTCCGACGAATGTGTTGTCATCGGGACTGGTCGTTCCCGTGGGTATCGCGCAGCCATACATCTCTTGTCCTTTGACGATTGGGCCGAAAACCTGAATCCTGCTCAATTCCACCGGAAGAAGAGTTTCACGCGTGCCGGCATCCCGGGCCGTTGCAGAAAGGGCAGTCACCAGCAGCTGAAAACAGGCGTCCAGCAAGGTGGGATGAATTCGGTAGGTACCGCAATTTGCCTGCAGGGAGTTGGGGCAGGACAGCCGGGCAAAGATCGCCCTGTCCTTTTGCCATGTTTCTTCGACGCGCTGAAAAGCGGGGCCATAGTTCAACCCTCGCAGGGACATTGCTTCATAGTGCGCCTCTCTGGACTGACCTGATTCCTTCCCTCTCACAAGATCTTCAGGACCGAACTTAAGACCTCGATTCGGTGCGCCAGCTTCTCCATTGAAACGGACGGATCCCCTCGCGTGCAGAGTCCATTCCGGGAGAAGGCCGGGTTCGACCACATTCATGCTCAGGAATCGGAAGGAATGAACCTCGGGCA
>JBAVHJ010000602.1:0-3896 GCA_049685715.1 Terriglobia bacterium
GAAAAACCACAACACTCAGGGCAGCGAAGGCATAGATGAAAGATATCAGCACTCTCATCGCAGGAATTACACCTCGCACAACGCCTAATACATCGCCGATCAGACCTGCGATCAACAGGATCGTCACCAGAACCATTCCCACAAGCGCAAGAAATGCCGTGTTCTTCAGCGTCACGGCCAAAGTATGAACTCGTTAAGCCCCCTCGACAAGAGCCGATGGGCTTCCCGGCAGCCCGAAGGGCGAGGGATTAAAGTTATGATGTTTACACCGAACCGAATGGAATCTTGCATGAAATGCATGAAGGGAAACCTCGTCGGCTGAGATGTCGACCAGGAAAAAACCCGGAATGATGCGCTGACCTCGACGGCAGCAGCCTATGGGCAACCCAAGGGAGGCTGTCTCGAGACACCCTCCCTTGGGTTCCTTTACGTTCTGTTTAGACCCCTGATACGGACTTAGCGTCTACTTCTTGTGGCGCTTTGGTTTCAGGAACACAGCTGCTGCGCGTTCCAGGACGCGGAAGGCGAACGACTCGGTCAGGTAGAGGTAGACCTTTTCCTTGTCGTGACCCTCGTATCCGATCGACAGATCCTGTCCCACGCTGAGCTGAAAGTCGCCGCCGCGATGCGAGAGCAGTACTGCGCCATCGACCTTTGGTGCCAGGACCATCGGCCCGTCAAGGAAGTGCTCGACGCGCTCACGGATCGGGTAGCCGTCCTGCGCGGCCTGGGCCAAACCCGCATAACAGTTCGGTCCAAGTGCCAACGCATAGGGCCCATTGATGCCCGCGCGCCGCAGCGTCTCGACGGCGTCCACCACGACGGACGGATAGTCCGCGTAATCGTCCGGGATGGCAATTGCCGGATGCGAGGTTGTGGGGATGATACCCTCAATGCCTCCGGCTTTGAAGCCGTTGAAGATGGCGTTGTCTTCGGCGTGCGCTGTCTTCTCCGCAGCACTTACCACCGCGGGAAGATCCAGCACAGCGCCGCGCGATGCGTTGTCGAGCTGCATGATTGACAGCTCGAACGGCATTCGCACCTCGATCAATGGAACGACATCGCGCATGCCCCACGGCACACCGAGGTCGCCGTCGGTCCGGATGGTCAGGTAGCCCGTGTTGACCGCGGCATACCGCCACCCGTGAGGGCCGTCGAAATCAACCAGCTTGCGTCCCGCCAGGTTGAGGTGGAGCACCCGCTTGGCTTCGTTGTCGATTTGCTCCCAGGCTTCGGGCGTAATCGGTGCATGATTGCGCTTCAACAGGTCCATGGCTCACTTTCCCTTCATGCTGCCGATGCCGAGCGTCTCGATGGCCACGAGGGCAGGACCGTCGGTTCCTGCACCCTTCTCAATTCCAGCGATCGGCTGTTCGGTGAACAGATAATTGCCCATCATCTCGTTGAAGTGGTCGCTGTGCCGGCGGATCCACTCCATAAGCATCGTGGCGTGCTCGATCTCTTCGTTCTTGTTGTGCAGCAGCACGTCCTTCAACTGCGGATCGGAACACGCGTCGGCGCGTTGCTGATACCAGTCGATCGCCTCTAGCTCCTCCTCCAGGCTGACGATCGCACGGTGCATATTGCGCGTGTCCTCGGTCAGGAGATCGAGCGATTCGTGATACGTGGTACTCGCCATATGGTTATTCCTCTGTGTCCGTCTATATGCTTATTGATGCACCGGGACCGGTGCATCGAAACTATGATTCTGGACCGGTTAAACCGCCTCCAGCGCGAGGTCTTACTCAAAGCCCCCGTTCATTTGGACGAACGTGTTGCTCGTCCCCCGACACCCGCCTTGCACCACATCCTGGCGGACAGCTCGTAAGACACTTCTTATACCTTGGGGATAGTGCGCGTCAGTTCAAAACTGGTCACATGCATGGTCAAGATTGCTCATCACAGTTTAACGACGGGAAGGTGCAATGTGGACTGGTCGAAATTGCCGAGAACTGCAATCTATACGGAATTCTATCTTGCAGCAGGATGGACAAGAGTCTGATGGCCGGATGCGGAGGAGGAAATTCGGCAGATGAATCGAGACAGGCAGCGAATTGCCGAACGACACAGCCCAAGCCCAGCAAGGTTCAGGTCGGCGGGTAAACCAGTGAACGGCATAGATTCCTGCCAGGATCTCATGATCTGAACGAGCTCCTATGGCCTAAATCGAGCCATGAAGGCAGCAAGGCGCTCGGATGTACACCTCATAAGATACCGGGGTTGCCGACTACCCGCCGGCGGACATCGTGTCGACCATAGCATGGGTCCCCCCGAAACCAGTTCCACTAGAGAGCCCAGGCGATGATTACGGAAATGCTGTAGTTCCCCGCCACTAATCGGAATGAACAATCTTGGTCAGGAATGATTTGGGTCAGATCCTACGGAAGGTCAGGATGACCCGAAAGAGCGGGTCGTCCTAGGCGGGCTCCTTGGAAGCCCTGTAAATTTTTTCAAAGGAGCATACGATGACCAAACAAACGACCCGCACCAAGAAGTATATCAACGAGGACTTGCGACCCGGGCGGCAAGACTGAGCTCGTCCCTGGAGGCACGGACGACACCGGCAAGGGAGTGGTCCCCGGCCTCGTGCGCTGACCCGCCTGCGTCGTGATGATCGGGGGTGTCCTCGGCTTTCCCTTGAACGCGGCAATCCATTCATGCACGGCCGCCTGACATCCGTTCGGATTCTAGCCTCTGAGTTTTGTTTGGAATTTGTCCGCCGCAGGCGGATTGGAATTTACTCCGAAGGAGTTCTTGCGTTAGAATCATCAGTCGGTCTTGAGTCTGTGCCTGTAGCTCCGTTGCATGAAGCGTTTCCCTTCGAAGGAGAAGGCCGCCGGTCGAGCCCAGTCAGGCGCACCAAAAATTTGAGAGAGAGGTAGGAAGAGGTTTCGTACCACCGCGCCCACCGCGCCCACCGCCGCCAATCAAGGGATTGCGTTTCAAATATTCGAGTTGGGATTTCAGATTTTTGATTTTTGGTCTACATCCGTTCTCAAATCTGAAATTTCAAATCTTAGATTTGAGTTCTCGCATTCGAACGCCTCATCCGACCTAATTTGCCAAGGCGCGGTTGATTTTTTGTTTTACAATTTTGTCTTTCCAGTCTAAATTCTTTACCCGCATGATGGGCCGCTAGCTCAATTGGCAGAGCAACTGACTCTTAATCAGTAGGTTGTAGGTTCGATTCCTACGCGGCTCACCACCCAATTCCTCTCCAAACCCTAAACTTGGAAAGCCCCGCTGTTAATTCCTGCTGGCCCATAAATGAAAAAACGGGCCGCACAATTCTTTTTTTTCCGAGGGTCTTGAAAGAGGTCACGGAAGTCTACGGTTTCAAAGAGATTCGCTTTTCTCGCCCGGTTGGATTCCAGAATTCAGTTTGAATCCTGTTTCCCCTGGTAATTTGAAATACCCTAAATCGACCTCTGTTGTGAGGGGTGATCAACTATGATCGACAGGCAGTTTCGCGTACTCCAAGAGGGTCACCCGATTGAATCCACGCTCGGAGCGGTCCCTCAAACGTGTTGCGTGTCCATGACTTCTCGCACCTTGTGTGCCAAGGAATAGGGGGTAAATGGTTTTTGCAGAAAGAGGGTCTCCGGTTCCAGGATGCCTCGTCGCGCTACAGCCTCCGGGGTATATCCGGATACAAAGAGAACCCGTGTTTCAGGACGCAGAGAAGTGATTCGCTCCGCCAATTCACGGCCATTCATCTTCGGCATGACGAGATCGGTAATGACTAGTTGAATGGAGTCCATTTGCCTTTCAAAAATCTGAATCGCCTCCTGGCCGTTGGAGGCTTCGAGAATGGTATAACCATACATTCCCAGAACCTCACACTCCAGGGCCCGGACCGCATCCTCATCTTCGACCAGGAGCACTGTTTCTGATCC
>JBAVHJ010000603.1:0-12908 GCA_049685715.1 Terriglobia bacterium
CGGTCATTGTGATGGAAACCGTGGAGGAGGAGCGTGCCCGTTCGCTTCTCTACTCCGTGGCCGGCCAACTCCGCATGCCGTTGTTCGAATGGTCGGTGACACGGGGATTAACCCGCGCCGAGGAACCCAATCTCCTCAATCGAATGACATCTAACCCACTCCCCCTGCTCCAGCATATCAGCGGACTGCGCCTGAAGGCCATTTTCCTTCTAAAGGATTTTTCACCCCACTTTGGCGACCCCGCCGTGGCGCGCCAGTTTCGGGAGTTGGCGGATTATTTCATTCAGACGCGCTCCACGGTGGTTCTGTGCGGCGAGACGGTGTCGCTCCCGAGCGAAATTGAAGCCACCGCGGTTCGCTATAAACTGCAACTCCCCGACCGCGATGAACTGGAGGGGGTCGTCAATAATGTGCTGCAGTCACTCGGCACGGACTCCCTGGGCGCCTTGCAATTAGGGCCGGCGGACCGCGAGGCCCTCCTTAACGCGTTGCATGGCTTGACCTCGAATCAGGCCCGCCAGGCCATAACCTACGCCATCGTGAAAGATCGGAAACTGACTGCGGAAGCTATCCCGGAAATTCTGGAACGCAAGGTGCAGCTCATCCGGGAAGGCGGACTGCTCGAGTATTACCCGGAGAAGGACAACCCATATCAACTGGGTGGGTTCGCCAACCTGAAGGCCTGGCTCGCGCGCGCCCGGGTCGGATTTACTCCCGAGGCCCGCGCCATGAACCTCAGCGCACCGAAAGGCATTCTGATTGTCGGGGTTCCCGGATGCGGTAAATCGCTGGCCGCCAAAGTGATCGCCCGGGAATGGAAACTGCCTCTCCTCAAGCTCGATGCCGGCAGCCTCTTCGACAAGTATATTGGCGAGTCCGAAAAGAACTTCCGCAAGGCGATTACCATGGCGGAATCCATGGCGCCGGTCGTCTTCTGGATCGACGAAATCGAAAAGAGTATCGCCACTACCGCCGGAAGCGGGGAGGCCGATGGCGGGCTGAGCCGCCGCCTGTTTGGAGAGTTTCTGACCTGGCTTCAGGAAAAGCGCGAGGAGGTTTTCGTCGTCGCGACCGCCAATGATCTCTCCGTCCTTCCCCCCGAACTTCTTCGAAAGGGTCGATTCGACGAAATCTTTTTCGTGGATCTTCCGAACCCAGAAGAACGGGAAGCGATTTTCAAAATCCATCTCTCCGCGCGAAAACAGGATCCCGCACAGTTTGATCTCAGCGCGCTCATCGCGGCGGCCGAGGGATTCAGTGGCGCTGAGATCGAGCAGGTCGTCGTCGCGGCCATCTATCGATGCCTCAGCCAGAAGCGTCCACTCGACAACTCCCTGCTCCTTGAAGAAATCCGGCAGACCGTTCCCCTTTCTGTGACGCGCCGTGAGGAAATCGAGCACTTGCGAGAGACGGCCAGCGGACGGTTCGTCAGTGTCCGTTGAACGGAACGCACTCACCACTGAGAGCCTGGGCCGTCAGGAAACATCCTCTTGGTCCCGTGGTGTCTTTGTGGTAAAAATCCTCCCTGTACGTCTCATCACTATTTTGAGGCTCGACCAGACTCCTTGAGCGAAAGGAGAAATCCATGCAAGACTCTGTGCTGCGCAAAAACGTCATCGCATTACTCGAGGGTGGACAAGCGTATGTGCCCATCAAAAAGGCCCTGGCCGGAATCAAGGCCGGGAACCGGAATGTCCGTCCGCGAAAGGAGGTGCGCTCGGTGTGGGAGCAGTTTGAACATATGCGGCTCGCCCAGGAAGATATCCTGCGGTATACGCTTGATGCCAAGTGGAAATCTCCCGCTTGGCCGGAAGGCTACTGGCCGGATCCCAAGAAGCGTTTGACCGCCGGGATGTGGTCGGCCTCCATAAAGAAATTCTATGCCGATCTCAAAGAACTGATGAAATTGGTCAAAAATCCCCGCGCGGATCTGACCGCAGAAATTCCGCACGGCGAGGGGCGAACCTATCTCCGCCAGGTCCTTCTTGTGGCGGACCACAACGCCTATCACACCGGACAGATTGTGGCGATTCGAAAAATGTTGGGGGACTGGCCGGAGTAGAGAACGAAGTCAGAAGTTGGAAGTCAGAAAGAGGCGCGAGGATGAAACGACGCTTAATACTCTTGCTGTGTGTGTTCATGGTCACCGCTAGGGGTTTCTCCCAAACAGGTCAAATTGCAGGGGGTGGCACCGGCAAAGAATACTCACTCAAGCCCTCATCAAAGACGGTGGCTTGGGGCTATTACGACGCCAGTACGCCCCCGGTGCTGCGCGTCAAATCGGGGGATACGGTCGAGGTTCAAACCCTGATTACCTCGAGCCCGGCCCGACTCGAAGGGGCGGGACTGGAACCTCGCCAGGTTGAGCCGGCCTTGCGCGAAATCTACAAGGAAGTCACCAACAAGGGACCGGGCGGCCACATCTTGACCGGGCCGATCTATGTTGAGAACGCTGAACCCGGAGATGTGTTGGAAGTCCGCATTCTATCGATCAAACTCGCCGTTCCCTACGCGTACAACGGATTCAGACCGGGCAGCGGTTTTCTACCGGAGGATTTCCCTTACGCCCGCATGAAAATCATCCCCCTCGATGAGCAACGGATGGTCGCTCGCTTTGCCGACGGGATCGAGATCCCCCTGCGGCCATTTTTCGGGAGCATCGGAGTGGCCCCTCCCGATGTTTCAGGGCGCATCAGCAGTGCGCCGCCATGGATTCATGCGGGCAACCTCGATAACAAGGAGTTGGTGGAGGGCACAACCCTGTTCATTCCCGTCCACGCGCGCGGCGCCCTCTTTCTGGCGGGAGATGGGCACGCGGCGCAGGGCAATGGTGAAGTGGATATCACCGCGCTGGAAACTTCGCTGGTAGGAAAATTCCAGCTCGTTGTCCGCAAGGACCTGCATCTTCGATGGCCCCGCGCCGAGACGCCCACCCATTTTATTACCATGGGCCTTCATGAAGACTTGAACGAGGCCACGAAAATGGCGGTACGTGAGATGATCGACTTTCTGGTCACCGAAAAGCACCTCACGCGCGACGAGGCTTACATGCTTGCCAGCGCAGCCGCCGACCTGAGTATTACCCAGCTTGTCGACGGCAACAAAGGTGTTCACATGATGCTCCCCAAAGCGATCTTCACCACAGGGAAATAACAAGAACCCTTTAACAATGATTTACAGGGTTGACAGGATAAAGATTTAGAATAGAATTCTTTCAGACTTAAACCTCCCCCGACCTCCATTGGATTGCCGGTACCATGCCTCTATTGCGCGAAGAAACCACAGGTCAAATACTTGCGTCGTCTTTCGAGGTGATCAACGAGTTGGGTGCTGGTTTTCTTGAAGGGGTCTATGAGAAGGCATTGGCCATTGCGCTGCGGGAAAAGGGGCTGAGGGTACAAGCACAGTTTCCGCTAAGGGTGATCTTCCGAGGGCAATGCGTGGGTGAGTACTTCGCCGATCTGCTGGTTGAAGATAAAGTGATTGTGGAACTCAAGGCGGTGAAAGTGCTCGCACCCGAACATCTCGCTCAGGTGATCAACTATTTGAAAGCGACCAGCATCGGGGTGGGACTCTTGATCAACTTCGGTCACCCTAAGCTTGAGTACCGGAGATTATACGGACCTGAGGCCAAATTGGAAGAGGATGTCGAGGATAGATAAGATTTCGCTCGTGATATGTCTCCAAAAATTATCCTGAAAATCCTATCTATCCTTGTTCACCTTGAAAAAACCTCCTAAATCGAAATCCGGTTTCTACCACCCGTTTTGCTCTTGTACAGAAGCTCATCGGCGCGCTTGACCAGGGACGCCAGGGTGTCGTCTCGCTGCGCCAACGTCGCGCCAATGGAGACGGTGACTTGAAGCATCTCCTTTCCGACGGGAAGACTCGAGTGTTCGACCAGGAACCGGAATTTATTCGCAATCTGATAAAGCTGCGGCTCCCCAACATTCACGACGATGCCTAAGAACTCTTCTCCCCCCCATCGCCCAATAAAATCGAACGAACGCAAATTCATGAGAAGGGTTCGAGAGACGACTCTCAGAACCTGATCGCCCACATCATGGCCATAGGTATCGTTCACTTGCTTGAAGTTATCGATATCAAAGAAGAGAACTGCGAAGGGCCACCCATACCGTTGCATTTCGTTCAGACGCCCGTCCAGGATCATTTCAGTGTAGCGGCGATTGCCGACACCGGTCAGCGGATCCAGGAAGGCCACCTTCTCCAACTCCTGAATGCGTTGAGCGGCGGTTACCTTCGAAGAATTCTCGTTGAAGATTTCGACCGCTCCAACAACGGTTCCGTCAGCATCGCGGATGGGCGTGACGCGAACCCGGACCGGGACTCGATGCCCTGCCTTATGATGGAGGTAGATTTCGGAATCGTGGGCTTCCCCGTCCTGAATCGAAATGGCCAGGGGGCACTGCGCGCAACAGAGCTCGGTGCCGGAGTCATCCACGTGCTTGAGGATGTTATCCGTACAGCAGTGGCCGACCACGTCCATGCTTGAATATCCCGTAATGCGTTCCGCTCCCTTGTTCCAGTAGGTGATTTTTCTCTCACCATCGACGAAATAGACCCCATCGGACAGGTTGTCCAACAGATCTTTGTAGAACTCGTTTACCCGTGTCATTCCAGCCTTCCTTGAGTGACCTTACGATTCAGTGGAGCACAATACTTGAACAGAATTCCAGGACCAAGATGGCGATTGAGGACTTAGAAAAAAACGGACGTGATTCGGTCGCCAGGCCGCGTGCAGTCGTCGGCGGACTGGCGCAAGAGGGCCATTCATCTTACAGTATGAACCCTGCTCTTCTCTACTAATTTCCTCCCTTCCGGCTATGCCCCAGCCAAAATGTCATTGAAATCTCCATGGGGATAGGGGTATGTTTCACCGCTTTGGATCACCCACGACCGGAATAAGCAGGCAGGCAGCCGCAATCCTCATCATTTCTGAAACCCGGTCAACCTTTGAGACGTAACGAGTTGTAGCATCCAGGATTTGAGCCCATTTGACCCAAACGGAGAAAACCATGTTCAATAAGAAGATCGTTTTGATGGTTGTCATGTTCCTGCTCTTGCTTTTTCTCGCCGGGCTCTTGATTGCGGCGGACACCGAGACCCGGCTGATGCGGTATCCGGACATTAGTTCAACTCGTATCGTCTTCACCTATGGCAGCGATCTGTGGACCGTCCCACGCGAGGGCGGCGTGGCGGAAAGACTAACCTCCCATCCCGGCCTCGAGATTAATCCGAAGTTTTCTCCGGACGGGAGGTGGATTGCCTTCACCGGACAATACGATGGCAACACCGATGTCTTTGTGATCCCGGCCGAAGGGGGGGTGCCCAAGCGCCTGACCTATCATCCGGCGGCTGATTTTGTGCTGGGCTGGCATCCCGACGGCAAGCGTATCCTCTTCCGATCGTCCCGATACAGCGAGATCCAGCGCTACAACAAGCTCTTCCTGGTTCCACTCGAAGGCGGGCTGCCCGAAACGTTGGTCCTCCCTTTCGGGGAGCTCACTTCCTATTCACCCGACGGCAGCAAGATCGCCTATAACCGGGTCGCCGTGGAGAATCGGACATGGAAGCGCTACCGTGGCGGTTGGCATCAGTTTGTCTCCATCTACGATCTGAAAAACAATACCTACGAAGAAGTTCCGCATACCACTGCGGAGGACGAATTCCCGATGTGGTACAAGGAGGCCATCTATTTCATCAGCGACCGCAACCGGACGATGAATATTTTCAAGTATGACCTGAAGACCAAGCAGATTAAGCAGATCACCGATCACAAAGAGTACGACGTGAAGTGGCCGTCCCTGGGAGCGGGCGCCATCGTTTACGAGAATGGCGGATATCTTTATGTGCTGGATCTCAAGACTGAAAAGACCAGAAGGATTCCCGTGATCGTTCCCAGCGAGATGTTGCAGGCGCGACCGGAGTTTAAGAAGGTCGAACGCCTGATGAGATCCATTAGTCTCTCCCCTTCCGGCCAGAGGGCACTGCTTGAAGCGCGGGGCGAGATCTTCACCGTTCCGGCCAAAAAGGGGGATGTCCGCAACATCACCAACACCACGGCGGTCCATCATCTCGACCCCGCGTGGTCGCCGGACGGCAAGTGGATTGCGTATCTTTCGGATCAGACCGGAGAATATGAGATCTATGTCCGGTCGCAGGATGGGAAGGGAGAGGAGACCCGCATCACTCACGACGGCGGGGTCTATCGCTTCCATCCCCTGTGGTCGCCCGACAGCAAGAAAATCGCTTACTCGGATAAGGCGTTGCGACTCTGGTACGTCAACATCGACGAGAAGAAGCCGGTTGAGGTCGACCACTCCCTGTATGCCCGGATTAACGATTATTCCTGGTCTCACGACAGCAAGTGGCTCACCTATAGCCGCACCGGAGCCAATCGCTTCGGGGCGATTCAGCTTTATTCGCTGGAACAGAAGAAGGTCTCCCCGGTCACCGATGGATTCCTGGCGGACAGTGAACCCGTGTTTGACCCCACCGGAAAATACCTTTACTTCATCTCAAGCCGGAACTTCCATCCCTCCTTCAGCGACTTCGAATTGAATCCCACCTTCAGCAATACCCGCGGCATTCACGCGGTCACCTTGAAGGCTGATGCGGCTTCACCGTTCGTACCCGAGAGTGATGAGGAAAAGGGCGCCGAAAAGAAGGATGAAAAGAAAGACGAGAAGAAGGGCGGAGATCAGGATAAGAAATCGGGCGACGAAAATAAATCGGATGCTTCCAAACCTGCTGCCGCCGAGCCCACCACTAAACCTGAAGGAAAAGATGCCAAGAAAGATGAAAAGAAAGACGAGAAGAAAATCCCTGATGTGGTCATCGACCTCGAAGGCATCGGGAATCGGATCGTGAATGTGCCCATTCCCGCGGGAAATTATGTTGGTCTCTCTGTCGCCAAAGACAAACTATTCTATCTTTCCGTTCCTGTGGTGGGGGCAGGAGCCCTTCCCCCCGGGGCTCCCCCTCAAAACTCCTTGCACGTTTATGATTTGAAGAAGCGTGAAGATGCAGTGATCATTTCAGGCATCGGGCCCTACGACGTCTCTAAAGATGGAGACAAAGTCCTTTATCGGAGCCAACAGACCCTTGGCATCGTCGAAAGCGCGGCCGGAAAGAAGGTCGGCGATGGGAAACTCAATCTGTCCGGACTGGAAGTTAAGATCGATCCGCGCGCCGAATGGAATCAGATGTTCAATGAAGCATGGCGGATCGAGCGTGATTTTTATTACGACCCGAACATGCATGGCCTTGATTGGCCGAAAATGAAGGAGCGTTACGGCCAATTGCTGCCCTATGTGGCCGACCGGACCGATTTGAATTATCTGATCGGAGAAATGATCGCGGAGCTCAGCACGTCGCACGCCTATGTGGGGGGAGGAGAGACCCCCGAAATCCAGCGGGTCAGCGGCGGTCTCCTGGGAGTGGATTTTGATGCGGATCAGGGGTTTTACCGTTTCAAGAAGATTTACCGGGGAGAAAACTGGGACTCCAGCCTGCGGTCCCCGCTGACCGAGCCCGGCGTAAACGTTAAGACGGGCGATTACCTGATCGCCGTTAATGGCCGTCTTCTGCGCACTCCCACAGACCCGTACAGCTACTTCGAGGAGTTGGCTGAAAAACAAGTTACCCTGAAAGTGAACAGCAAGCCGAGCGAAGAAGGGGCACGTGAAGTGACTGTCCAACCCATCCGGGATGAGTCCGGCCTTCGCTACCTGGACTGGGTGGAGTCTAATCGCCGCAAAGTGGCCGAGGCTACCGGAGGGCGTGTGGGCTACATGCATGTGCCCGACACGGCCATCGCTGGAGTCCAGGAATTCAGCAAGGCATACTATGCGGAAATCGGGAAGGAAGGCCTGGTGGTCGATGAACGGTTCAATTCCGGTGGTTTCATTCCCGACTTTTTCGTGGAGCGCTTGAGCCGAAAGTTGCTCTCGTTGTGGGCGCCACGAGAGGGGGCGGATTTTCTGACCCCCGGGGCGGCCATTTACGGGCCGAAGGTTATTCTGGCAAATGGATTTTCAGGCTCGGGGGGTGACGCTTTTCCGTATTATTTCCGCCGTTACAAAATCGGCCCCATTATCGGGGAACGGACGTGGGGCGGATTGGTCGGGATTTCAAGGAACATTCCGATGTTGGATGGGGGCTTCGTGACGGCCCCGGAATTCGGCTTATGGTCCCCCGATAACGGCGGCCATTGGGATGTCGAAAACCACGGGGTGGATCCCGACATCGAAATCGATAACCGTCCGGATCTGGTCGTCCAGGGACATGATCCGCAACTTGAAAAAGCGATCGAGTGGGTCAAGGAGGCTCTCTCGAAGGAGCCTGCAAAACCCAAACGGCCGGCGTATAAAATCGAAAGATAGGAACGATGGCCGATTTCAGATTGCGGATTGGGGATTTCGGATTTCGGAATGGGATTGCGGATTTTTGGATCGCAACTTGGAGTTCCAACGCGGGTGCACTTCGCGAGGAGGCTACTCCCGCTGTCCAAAAATGCATGGCAGCAATCGGCCTGTGGCCGCGTTCTCGAGGGTGAGGTTTGCTCCCTCCCTGTAAATGAGAACTCCGCGAGGAGCGTAGAGAGCTTCAAAGGAGAGCGCTCGCTTATCTGAAAAATCATATTTCAAGGACTTCCTATGGTATGATCGCCCGCTCCAACATCAATCGCCGCATTTTGACGTATCCATTTTGAAAAGGAGATTTCTAAATCATGATCGAAAAGATTCTTCTCATTGCGTTTGCCAGCCTCCTTCTTCCCGGCATGAGCTTTTCCGCCGAACCGAAAGAGGTTACGACCCCTTCGGGACTCAAGTACATTGATCACAAGGTGGGAACGGGGGACGAGGCGGTCAAAGGAATGACTGTCGATGTGCATTACACGGGATGGCTTTATGAAGGCGGGAAGCGAACCAAGAAGTTTGACAGCTCCGTGGATCGTGGCAAGCCGTTTAGCTTCAAGTTGGGGGCGGGACAAGTCATTAGAGGATGGGACGAGGGCGTTCAAGGGATGAAGGTGGGCGGAAAGCGCGAACTCATCATCCCGCCCAGCCTGGGGTATGGCGCTCGCGATGTCGGCGATGGGTTGATCCCTCCTAATTCCACGTTGGATTTTGAAGTGGAGCTCCTGAAAGCCACCAAGTAAGCTTGTACAGGGGGCGCTCTGGCAAGCCGGAGCGCCCTCGTGATTTGTCTTCGACTTTCATCGGCTTTTCTCCCTGCTCCTTGCTCACTGCCCACTGCTCACTGCCCACTGTCCACTGCCCTCTGCACCATTCAACAGAAAATCATTGAAATCCTGCCTCGAAAGATAGTATGTTCCCGATGGCAAAAGCCGGGAAAAAACACACACAATTCCCCTTGGGGAATGGGGTCTGCGGAAAGCTTGGGCAGCGATCCCAGGTAAATGGGCGAACCCTTCACGACTCCACCCATCGCTGTCCAAAGCGGCACGCGACGCTTTCAGTCATTGAAAAATGGAGGTCCAAGTCGGGGACTCCGAGAGGATTCAAAGGTCCAACTTCAATTCATGCAGACCCTCACAATTATTCTGGGCTAAGACAGCTCAAACAGAATGATTCAATTCAGGCACCGAGGAGAAGAAACCTATGGGATCACCCGGACGCAAGATTGTTCTCGCGGCGAGCGACTCTGAATCTTCAGAGTACATGCGAAGCACCTGGCGGCAGATGCTTTTGGCCTGTTTGCCGCAACGGTTTGCCGCTTACTGGGGCACGGACTGGTCCACCGAGCACGAACTCACGGCCGACGGCCAGGCCAAGTACGTTCCGCATGGATTGCGCATCATTGAATCCCTGCTCTTGCAGAAGTTCTCTCCCGACGATATCGCGGTCTGTTATACGGATCAACTCGATCTCTTTGTCGGAGACCAAACGCAAGTGGTCGGGATCCATGCCCATAATCCTCTGGGCATCACCTTTGCCACCGACGTCTATGTTCACCTTTACGGGCGATACCAGGAGCCCGTGAATGCGTACGAGTTCCGCCGGATGATTACCCATCCGGTGTTAAAGCAGCACAAGTCCCACATGAAGATCATCGTGGGCGGGCCGGGGTCCTGGCAGATTGAAAAGAAGAATTTACAGGACGAATGGCTGATCGACACCATAGTGGACGGCGAGGCGGAAGAGGTGGCCCTGCCGCTGTTCGAGGCGGCCATGCGCGGCGAGGCGTTGCCGCGGAGGGTGACGGGCCATAGTCCGCAACTGGAAAGCATCCCTCGTATTCGTCACCGCGCCACGCTGGGCGTAGTCGAAATTACGCGCGGCTGTGGACGGGGCTGTCAATTCTGCTCGGTGGCGCTGCGACGCGGCAAGAGCATCCCTCTCGAACACATCCTCGACAACGTTCGCACCCAGGTGGCAGAGGGCGCCGATTCCATCCTGCTCACCACCGAAGACCTGTTCCTTTATGATCAGGGCCCGCGTTTCGAGACCAATGTTCCGGCATTGAAGCGGCTCTTCAAATCCGTGGCCGCTGTCCCCGGGGTCAACTACATCGCCCTCACTCACGGCACGATGGCGCCGATCGTCGTCAACCCGGAATTGATCGAGGAGCTGACTCCCATCGCCGTGGGGAAGAGTTATACCCAGCACCATGCCTCCACTCACCCGGAAAAACGCTACACCTCCCTGTTCATCGGAGTGGAGACCGGTTCGCCGCGGCTCTTCGAGATGCATATGAAGGGAAAGGCCTATCCGTACCGACCGGAGCAATGGCCCGATGTCATGCTCAAGGGAATTGAAATCCTTAACAAGAACAACTGGTTTCCTCTCTGCACCTTTATCATCGGCCTGCCCGGAGAAAAGCGGGAGGATACCAAGCAAACGCTCGATTTGCTTTTCGCGCTGAAAGATGCCAAGTGGGCTCCGATCCCGACGTTGTTTGTGCCGCTTGAGGAAACCAAGCTGCAAAAAAAGGGCAACCAAAGCGCCAAGCTGGTGGAGCTTACCGATCTGCAATGGGAGCTCTTCTGCACCGCCTGGCGTTACAATCTCGACTTCTGGCGAAACACCCCCTCGGTGCAGTGGAAATTCATCGCCGGGGTCCCCGTGTATTACTACATGATGGGCCGCAAGCTCTTCGGAGATGTCATGAAATACCCCTTGCTCCGGATGGGCCACTTCCCGGAGTGGTACCTCCGGCGCAAGTTGTATCTCGATTTCAGCGGCCGCCAAAAGCCGCGCTACCAGGTTCCGGAAAGTGTGGAGGTGCCGGAGCACCTTCATCGCCCCATGATCCCGGAACTCGAGATGGTACAGATGATGGAGTGAGCAATTAAGAGGGAGAGACTGATGAAGAAGGTTGGAGGGGACTGAAGTCAAAGACGACTGACTTGTTAACCCCTGGATTTTCGATTTGAATTGGGTGCATTCACTTTATGATCCTGTCGTATTTTTTTATCCTTTCGGGTCTTGCCCCGGGCGGGATACTCCCCGCCTCGTTGTCCTGCGCGTCTGGGACAAATTCAGCTATCTCATCTCTCCTTCTCTTCTTCGTTGAAGATCGATCTCCAGGAACCGCAGTTGACTGCTGATGGAAGTCAATCCGTCGGTTCCTGCCGTCTGCTGGCAATCCTGAGGCGGAAGTCGTTGCCCCGACTCAAACATCATTACCTTTGCGGATTGATTCTCCATATGAATCGGCTTTCTACCGGAGTCTCGACTTGGGGCCTGCCTGAACCACAAGGGAAGAAGCTCGCCTCCCTTTGGCATTCGTGTCAACACCGGCTTCCAATCCTCGCAGCAATCTTCCTCTTCCTCGGACTGGGGACATCTCAGGGCGCACCCGACAATTCTACAGAGTCCTCCGAGGTCATCCAGTTTCTTAACCAAACCATCGATTGGTATCGTCAACTGGACATCGAACGACAGATCGCCACCGAGCCCAACGACGTCCTGACCGTGAACGACGATCGGCGGATTGCCGACCCGATTGTCCGGCTGGCCTTTGATTTCGCCAGAGCCAAGGCACAGGCCACGGCCAAAGCGACCGGTTCGAGCGCGGCGGAAAGTCAAAACACAGAGTCATCCCGCTATCAGGCACTTCTCGAATACTCAGTGAAACTGGACAAACAGGTTCGGGACTCGCAGGCCGAACTGGAATCGCTTCGGCAAAAACTGGACACCGCGGAGGGACGGAAACGCGAGGCCCTCCAATCGGCCATCGCGGAGGCGCGGAGTGAATTCGACCTGGTTAGCGCGCGCCGGGACGCCCTCCACAGCATGGTCGATTTCGTGGGTGGAACCAACACCAGCGGCCTGGGAGCCACCGGGCTGCGCGCCCAAATCGAATCCCTCGCCCGTTCGCTGCCGGCGGCTTTGAGCGAGCCCCTGACCGGCAAGGAGAGTCCCTCTTCATCCAGCGAATCGTTTAACCCGTCCCTCGCGGTGGGCGCCAACAAACCAGAACCCACCGGCATCTGGGGCCTGGCGATCGATGTTTTTTCGCATTACCGGAAGATCCACGCGCTTGACCAAGTCATTCGTTCGACGGACGCCCTGACGCAGAGATCCAAGGAACTTCGGGCGCCTCTCATTACCCGCCTCAAGGAACTGTCCCAGCGAGGCGATTTGCTTGCCAACCAGCCTGAATCGCAAGATCGGGCATTCCTGGCACAACAAAAAGGCGATCTGGATGCACTCACGGCGCAGTTCAGGCAGAATTCAGCGTTGGTCCTTCCCTTGAGTAAGCAGGGGATCCTGCTCGGTCTTTACCAGAGAAGCCTGACGCGATGGCAAAGCACCATAAAGAACCGATATGCGGCAGAGTTGAGGAGCCTGCTGATTCGGCTGGCGCTTCTTGTGGTCGTTCTCGCGGTTGTCATCGGAGCCGCGGAACTCTGGCGC
>JBAVHJ010000604.1:0-1822 GCA_049685715.1 Terriglobia bacterium
GGCTTCATGGGCGACTCCATTCCACGTGTACTGTAAATCCACAACCATGTTTGCCCCACCGGCCGCACAAAAGGTGATATTGCCGGGCATGACGATGCTGGTTGGAGCAGCCGTCAGGGAGGTGGGATTCGGAGCGGCGATCCGAAGAGAGAGAGAGAGGGGAGGGTTAATGTTCGCCCAAACTCCATTGGGAGCGTTCAACGAATTGCGAATGGCAGTAAACTGATAATCCGCCGCATACGCGTTGTTGTCGTAGAGGAGTTGCTTGCACCCATTCGAATCAAAAATAAAACCGGAATCGGTCTCATAAGGCACCCCATTCCACAGATACTTCAAATCAACCGTCATCCCTGCTCCGCCGGCCGCACAGAAGGTGACGTTGCCTGGAATCACAATGCTGGGCGGGTCGACCGTCAGCGATGTGGGATTGGGCGCCTGCGCTCTCAGCGCAAAAGGAGCGCATGCGCTGATCATCACCCATAATCCAACTAGCCATACGATCGAACTGCCATAGGCTCGCTCTTGTCTTCTCACTCCCCAACGAGGTTCCTTCAAGCTGGCGTCCTGACGCCCTTGCCTTTTTGGAAAATCACAGGGGGACATCAGACTTGTGAAAGTCCGTACAAGCGATGAGTGCAACATGCGAGCCTCCGTTAGTGCAGATCAATCGTTTCAATGTTTCTATCTGTGCTTGTCTTTAGAATCTGGGAAGAAGAGTCTCACGTTTCACAAACCCATCCTTAACCGAGCCCAGGGAATGTCAACGCCGTCTCTTCATTGCTGCCGGGAAAGTTCAAACTGCGGCGGCGGGATCTCTCCGCCTCAACTCATAAGGCGAGAAGAGAACGTAGATCGGCTCACCCCTTGAAAATTTATGTCTAACGTTTACGCGAGGTTCGCGATCCAAGATGATGGCTGGGTGGGGCACACAGCGATGCCTCGGAGCGTACCATGGTGGGTTGAGAGGGTTTCGAGTTAACGAGAAACTGGTCTTTTAACCCAGATTACGCAAGGGTTCAGGTAATTGAACCATAAAAGAATGTGAGAAGAGATGGAAACGCTGGAAAATTGGAGCCGGGTGCCGAAGGCATGCGTTATTGGCATGCCTGCGGAGGAACGTCGTTCTGTGGAAGGTCACCCTTGTTTATGAAGGCATGCCGCTCGATTCTTTAAATTGCTAGTGCCTGACCCCCACAATTCAAAATCCAAATTCCAAATTCCAAACAGAATCCAAAAACCAAAGTACAAGCAAAACCCAAATTCCAAGCCGCCCGGGAAATTGTTGGTGGCTGACCCGAATGGCGCTAAGTTAAGAGAATGGGAAAACGGATCTAACCTTTTCCCAGAAAAGACGCTTATGACCGTCCCACTCAGCGCGCAGGGTGGCGCTGGAGGAGGTGTCTTTGGTCCTATTTTGGCGGGATCGACCCCAGATCCGAATGGCGCTTACTTAAGGCATTGAGCTGTTGATTGATCTTCTTCCCCGAAGGGGAAGCCTTCAATAGCCCAGGGTTGCCCCTTGGGCAACCCTGGGATTAGAATTTCTATTTGATTTATGGGTTACCCTGAAAGGGTTCTCTGAAATCAAGATTTTTATTTGATCTCGTGAGGGCAAGCTCAGAGGAGTCCAGTCCGGAGCAACTGGGCGCGGGGACTTTGGTTATCATAAATATCTTTTCCAGGACTGGGTTAGATCGGCATATCAAGCTTCTTATCTAAGCGCCATTCCGGTCTGACCCCATTCGCTTCCTTCCGCATAGGCCGTGATCCAGGAGTAATCTGAGGATGCAAGCCCTATGAACCGACGCAACATGGCATAGGG
>JBAVHJ010000605.1:0-15623 GCA_049685715.1 Terriglobia bacterium
GGATGTGGGTGAACAATATCGCTCGGCAGTTTTTTATCACACGCCAGAGCAAGAAGCCGCTGCCCTTGCCTCCAAGGAACGCCTCGAAAAAAGCGGCCGTTTCCACCGACCGATCGTCACGCAAATCGTTCCCGCCACAAGATTCTACCGGGCCGAGGACTACCACCAACAATACCTGGAAAAGCGCGGGCTGGCGCATTGCAGGATACCGTGAGGCAGCAATCAGCAGTCAGCCGTCAGCTTTCAGCCATCAGCTATCAGCTGACTGTTGATCACTGACACCAGGCACCCGACACCTGGCACCTCATCCCTTCCCCGGTCTCAACTGCCGATACTGCTCGTGATAGGCGCCCGCCCGCGCGGTCTCGCCAGCCTTCTCCAAGGCCTCGCTTGCGGAATTCAACGCCTGCACCCAAATCTGAGCAGCACCAGGAACTCCAATGGTCTGGACTTTTTGCGCGAGGATCGCTTCGTAGGCTTTGCCGGCATCCCTCCACTCACCTCTCTTTTCGAATGCCTTGGCCAGTGACTGGTTTGCCACGAAAAACAACTGCGGTTGAAGGTTGGTTGTGAAAAACGCCCCTTGAGGTGGAACCAGGTCGATCACTCCTTTGAAACGAGAAATCGCCTGATCCAGGTTTCCCTCCTTCAGCGCGATTTCTCCCTCAATCTGAAGGCTAAAGGCGCGTTTGGCGCGTTCCAGCTCCCGAGGCAACGGCGGACTAAAAAAACCAATAGGTGGCAGGCGATCTTCTTTCAGAAGTTGATCGCGAAAGGCAAAGGCCTGTTTTGAGCGACCCGATTGGGCCGAAGCAATGGCCAGCCATCCGAGGGCTTCCACCCGGGAGATTCCCACTCCTTCCGATGCGGCGCTACCGGCCAAGCGCTCAAATTCCCGGGCATTGCCTTGTTCTCGATAGATGAGTGCTCTTTCCAGTTGCCAGTATTTTGAAAAATCGACGGTCGCGTTTAGCGGCGCCATTCCACGGGTCGTTTCAAGCAGCTCGAGTGCCACCTCCGGCTTTCCAATGAAAAGATAGAAGCGGGCCAGGAAGGGCCGAACGCTTATTTGGAAGGCCGGGCCCAAGGCCGAAGCCATTTCCCCCGCACGGAATTTGGAAATTTTCTCCTGCGCCTGAGCCACGTCACCACGCATCCAGTCCCGAACGGGGTCCGCCACGTGCGGGCCTCCTCCGGGGTAATTGGGGTTCAGGGCGAGAACTTGCATGGATTCCGAATAATACCTTTCGACGTCACTCTCCGAAAAGAGCGCGACGAGGGCGTTCTCAAAGTGATTGCCTGTAAAGTTGGGACGGATGCGCTCGCTTTTTTTAGAGCACTCTCTCCATCGCGACATATCTCCCAACGCCAGATAGAGCCGACCGACGGTCTGGTTCGCATGGTAATCGTCGGGATACAACTGAAGAAGGCGTTCCTGGATTTCAATGGCCCGAGGGAGATCGCCGAAACAGTAGAGCGCTTGCGTTCCCAGAATTGTGTACTTCTCCCGATCTGTGACCCCGCCCACCAGCTCGGCGGCCCGATTGAAATCTGCCACGAATGGCCTTCGCGTCCAATGATGCGTCCAGCCGCGAGCCCAGTGAGCCATGGCAAAGTTGGGGTCCCGTTCAACAGCCTGATCCAGAAAAACCAGCGCCTGTGGCCACTGAACTTGCTCGTTCAGCCGCAATCCCTTCGAATAAGCCTCCAACGCCTCCAGTGAAGGCGTGGTCACCCGTTCCAGTTGCTGATCCGATTTGGAAATGGAAGCCAGTGATTCGCCCAGTGTCTCTCGCAGCGTCACCGCCAGTCGGCGAATCGCGGGGAGAACTCCCTGTAAATTCGCCGCTTCTTCGGCCAGACTGTTCACCGCTACCCCTGTTTTCGGATCGACCACCTTCAAGTTGATGGCATAAACACCACCAATTTGCTGAATGCTCCCGGCCAAGAGGGCTCGGATACTTCCATCGCGAAGGCAGATTTCCCGACCCACGGATTCATTGATTCGCGTGTCCGGGCTGCGTTTCATCAAACCAAAGGTATCGAAAACTCTTCCTTGTGGCACAAAGTTCACGTACCGGGAGCGGCTCAGTTCACGTTCCAACGCCGTTCGCAACGCCGCGTCAAACACCTTTTCCCCAGTGAAATTCTCAAAGTCCGCGATCAGCACCCAGTCGCGTTCCGCAAAACCCAAGGAGGGCTTGCGCGCGTGGCTGTAATACCAGGCCCCTGCCAATACCGCGAAAACTGTCAAGGCAATGCCAACGGCACCCTTCCAGCGGGGCCGATCCAGCCGGCCTTCGGGTGCGGCGGGCAACGCGAGCACGGATGGTTCCGCGGGCGGGGTCTGGAGGTCAAGAGGGGATGGCAAGTTGCCATTCACTTCATCAGTGATCTCCACCCTCGTCGCAGTCAGTTCCTCCGCGACGACCGTGACGGGAGTGGCTTCTCGAACCGGCTCCACTTCAGCAATGAACTTGTATCCCACCCGGGGGATGGTCTTGATGTAGCGGGGGTCATGAACATCATCCTGAAGCGCCTCGCGGACTTCCTTGATACATCGGGTCAGGGCATTCTCGGTGACCTCCGCATCCGGCCAGAGGTTGTCGAGGAGTTCCTCTTTTTTAACGAGGCGCCCCGGACGTTCAATGAGATACAAGAGGGTCGCAAAGGTCTTCGGGGGCAGATAGATCTGCTGGCTTCCCTTTTTCAGACAGCGTTCTCCCACGTCTAAAACGAATTCGGAGAATTGATAACTGGTGATTTTACTGAGCATAAAGCCTGCCCCGAGGGGGCTCACGGATTGATCAGCATTATATCACGCCTTCATCAAGACAATCATCCGGCCTCCTGTTAACGTCCGGCCCGTCAGGATAAGGGATCCAAACCGACGCTCCCAGAGATGTGGGTACGAAGGGGTGCCACTTGAAGCGAATTCAGACCATGGAGATTGTTCATTACCGGAGGGTCAAGATCATCACGACCCCACCTCATCCTGAAGCATCGGCTCCGTCGAGAAATGATCCAGGGGAAAAGATGGAGCCACGCTTCCTGCTACATCTCGCCGAAATAAGCCGAAGGCTCCTCAGAAAATGGGGGCGGCGGCGGACGCGCTCCTCGGATCTGCGGGAGGCTGCTCTAGAAAATGCTTTGTCCACTATCAAAAATCTAACCACACGTCGAAAGTGAAATCACTGTCAATTTCGAAAAGGAGAAAAAATCATGCGTCATAGAATATTCTTAATTGTTATTGTCTTGCTGGGCTTGGCCTGGCTTGGCATTGAGTTTTTGAATCCACCTATAGCGTTGGCTCAAAGCAAAAAGGATACAGATGTTGACCGCTCTGAGATATCCTGGAATGGGAAAGACCAATGCATGTCGGGTGATGCCGATGGTTACAGAGATGCCGATTTTTATGGAAGTTTTGCATCCCAATGGACGGGAACGACCAATCTTCCCGTCCCTGCCAGCAGTCCTCTATCTGCGTTGAACGGGCCCTACTGTGCCACCGGTAGGGTGGTCGCGGACGGGAGGGGAGGCCTCACCGGATCCCTCATTGAGACTTACAATGGGACCCAATTCCAGTACTCCTTCCAGGCTACTTACCAAGTACACCCTGATGGAACCCTTACCGTCTCCGGCGTGATTGATCTCGCGCCCTTTGGAAAGTTCCCGCTTGTGATCTATGGGGTACTGTTTGACAACTGCAAACAGGTGAGGGCTACTTTGCTTGGAAAGCCGGTAACCGGACTTCCTTATTTTCAGGTGGCTGGAACCGCGGTAGGCACCCTGTGGAAGCAGTAAATGCTCGCCAGCATCAGAAGTGGATTAGCTGTGGGGCAGACGGGACGTCTGCCCCACATCATTCAAATCGACTCCTTCCTCGACCCAGGATATACGAACCTCGCTTCAATCCTGCTCGCACTGGATTCTGTTGAATGTATTCCTCAAAAAATCTGAGAGACTCTATACTCCGAACAATATGGTCAAATGATTCATCCAACCAAACCGTGCCCACTTTTCGGAGCGCGCGGTTGATCTCCTTGGGGGTGTACCCCTTCCATCCCTGCAGGACTCGGGACAAATCATATCCCTCCCGTAGTTTCAACAAGGCGTGCACACGGTTCGGCATGATCACGAACCATCCCAGGTCATAACGAACTTCGTCAAAATGGTGAAGGGAATCACGCACAATTATTGAGATTTCCGGGTCCGCCAAGATGCATGAACCATATCCGGCATCAAGGTAGGATTGAAACTTCTCATCGAACATTTCATTGTATTCCTCCTGAAGTTCTGTCGAAAGAGGACCCGGATGCTGGCGCAGCCAAAGACCTTTCTCAGCCTGCCACTCTCTCAGCCGCTCTTGCGGCATCGAATCGGCCAGACGAAATGTAACGAAATACGTAACGCCCTGTTGTTGTCAGTGTGGCAGCCGACGGCGGGTTTTCAGCACTGCAGCATCGCTCTTGAAAGGCTGGAATTTGTGCAAACGAATAATCGAATGGGCAGACGGGACGTCTGCCCCACTCATCAGATTGCCCATGATACTAGTCCTTGAACTATGGGGGAGGGTGATACTTCTTCCAGGGGGGGTCTGAAATCCTTTTAAGAATGGAGAGGTCTGACCCAGGATTCTACTCTAAGTTAAGATCGCTGGTGGAACAAGGGACTCCATCCCTGAAAGGGATGTCCATATCAGCCCAGGGCATCGCCCTGGGTTAGTGTCCCATCTTGGATTGGTCAGGAACCCTGATGGGGTTCTCTAAGATTCGAAGATTCCAGGTGACCCCACAAGACCCGTCCCTGCGTCCGGCTCCAGCGATGGCCCGGGGTTAGTGCACCCCCCCGATTTGTGCTGACCCCGCCCTGGTGGGGTCAGACAACAGGCGATGTCTTGTGGAACCCGCCGCGGGGGGTTCGGGGGATTCAACTAGGATTTCGAACCCAGGGCGTTGCCCTGGGCTGATGAATAAATCCCTTTCAGGGATTTGGCTAATTCAGATTGTCAGGCCCTTAACCTAGTGCCATTCGTGGCTGTCCCTATTTTTAAAGACACGACCCCGGTCATTGCTAGGATTGGAAAGCGCGGTTAATCCCGAACGCAATGCGCCCTGCAAATAGTCCGGGATCGGGGGAATCCAATCGGGCCGTCCTGCCTTGGAATTTCATCGCACGAAAAGCAGGTAGAACAAGCACAGGTACACAAACGCCCCCAAAAACCAATAAAAGCCTCGCTTGCCTCGTGGCGTCCAAACCCAAATAAGAATCCCCCCGCAAGGAGCGCATGTGGAACACCTACCAACAACTGAAGCCACAGCGGCCAGTGATCGAATTTCGTCATAAATTGAAGACCCTCCCATCGGGCTGCCGTTGTCTGCTTCCATCTGTGCTATGGGACGACGCTCTTTGCCGCGCCAGCATAGCAAAGCATAAGAATTTTTGGGTCAGACCTTCCATTTTCCAATTGGCTGTTTCCGATTCTCATCCCCTAACCGCATGCGTCCCGGTCATACCCCTCTTCATGGCGGATATCGCTTCTGCAAGTAATCCAGAGCCGACTCTCGGTCAGTAATCTGATTCTCCAACTGTGCGTCTTCCAACGCGGTGAGGATTTTCTTGAATTCAGGGCCCGGGGTGTAACCCAGACCGATCAGGTCATTGCCAGTAAGAAGGGGCTTGGGGCGGGCATCTTCCGGTTTCAGCGCCTCGGCATACCCGCGGGTGAAGTGGTAAGCCTCCAGATTGCCGTGACAAGCCAGGCAGTCCAGCCGGTGGAGTTCCAAGTGTACAGCAAAATGTTCGCGGCGCACGAAACGCTTCAGGGTGGAAGGGCGCATCTTTTGGACGTCTTTGAATTTCAAATGCTCGAGCACCAGCTCGGCGAGGAGTTCGATCTCCTCATTCGACATCCGGAACCGGTGCCCGATCTGCCGCGCCATCCTGGCCCCCACCTCCATATGACCATCGAAGCGGATGCGGTCTGTGGCTAGGCGAAAGGTCGACGGTTTACCAACATCGTGAAGCAGCGCTCCCCAGGCGAGAATCGGGGTGGGATAGTCCTCAGGGTCGAGTTGCCAGGGGGTGGAGGTGTCGGGTGTCGGGTGCCGGGTGTCGGGGTGTAAAAGCAAGTCCCCAGTTGTCATTTGCCCGTTGCCCGGAGAGGCGAGAGAACGCCTCTCAGCATCTTCTAACTTCTGACTTCCGACTTCCGGCTTCTGAGCTGTGACCTCTGACTTCTGACTTCCGGGCTCCCTCGCCTTCCCGCTTTCCCCTAGCACCGGACACCCGACACCTGATACCTCTTCCTTCGTCTCATCCATGAACTTCAGCAACCGCATCGTATGGACCCACACATCACCTTCAGGATGAAATTCCGGCGGTTGTTCCACGCCTTTCATGGCAATCAGTTCGGGGAGCAGAATTGCCAGCAGGCCCAACTCCTCCAACAGGTGAAATCCACGGTGGGAATGTCCTTCTGTGAGAATCCTCGTCAGCTCGTCACGCAGTCGTTCCGGGCTGACCTGTGTGATTTCACTCGCTGCCGCGACAATCGCCTGCTCTGTTTCCGTTTCAATGATCGAATCAAAGCGAACAGCAAAGCGGACGGCGCGCAGCATGCGGAGTTTGTCTTCTTGGAGCCTTTGTTGCGGATTTCCAATGGCCCGGATGATTCGGCGTTCGATGTCCTGCCGCCCCTCGTGGAAATCCAGCAACTTTCCCTCCACGGGATCGTAAAACAATGCATTGAGGGTGAAATCTCGCCGCTTGGCATCCTCTTCCGGAGAGTTTGAATATCGAACCTGGTCGGGATGCCGGCCATCACTGTAACTTCCTTCCGCTCGAAAGGTCGCCACTTCGAAATGGATGTTGTTCAGAATGACGATCACGACACCAAACTGCTCTCCCACTGCCACGGTGTTCGGAAAAAGCTCCTGGACACTATCGGGCGGTGCACTTGTCGCAATGTCGACATCCTTCGGCTGGCGGCCCATCACCAGATCGCGCACACAACCACCCACAAAATAGGCGGCAAAGCCATTCTCATGCAGGGTCTTGACGATCGCAGTGGCGGTTTGCAACAGAGGTGTATTGAGCAAAAACCGGGCGGCGGACATGGTGCGTAGATTATCGCATGAAACAGGGGTTAGAGGGCGCACAGCGGTTCGTCCCTGCCCATCCTCACAATTTTTTCCTCTCCCGTCTTCCTATCGCCAATACGAGTCGAATATCCTCATAAGAGACGTAGGGAGGAACCACTGCTTTGAGGCCCTTCAAGGAAAAATCATGAGTCGACTTCATCGCTTGTCGAACCGTGCGAACCAGGGAAGGAGCCACGAGTTTAGCGACATCAAGGTCTTCCCCCGCGTCGATCAAACCCAGAACATGGCGGGTGACGGTGGATGGCCGGAGCCGGCGGCGACGGGAGATTTCTTTGAGGGTCAGGCCTTCCCGCAGCATGGCCAGCGTCTCCAAGTCACTTTCTCCCTTCATGGTCTTTTTTTTGAGAAAGGCTGATACCGTCTTCGTGCCGCCACGCCGTGAGGACCGATCTTCCTTGCTCTTGCCCGAAAGCAAAGGCTCTGATGGGCTGGAAACCGCCTTCGGAAAAGCCAGCTTGAGTGTGGCCCGTTCATGCATAATTTCGCGGCCGAACGGGGTGAGGTCGACCGTTGGATATTCCTCGCCCCGGACGATGAGGGCCTCTGCCCGAACCAGGCGCTCCATCCAGTCTAAGACCGTTTCCTGGGAAAGCTCTTGGAGCAAGCCGTAGGTTGACAGTTGGTCAAGACCCAGGGCATGAAGCTGCTTCACCCGGGAGCCCGTCAGGACCTGGGCGACGCGCATCCTTCCATAGCGCCCCTTCATACGCGCGGCGCAACTCAGAATCTTCCGCACTGCCAGGGTCTCTTCCGGGGTCAGGAGGCGTTCTTCCTCCACGACAAACCGCGAGCAATTACTACAAAAAGCGCAATGAGGATGTCGAGGTCTCTCTCCAAAGTAATTCAGGATGAAGGCGCGTGAACAGCCGGAGTGACAGGCATAATCGATCATGCGTCTCAGCTTGCGATGTTCCAGTTCGGCGCGGCGGGTGAGATCATCCCAGGGAATAAGGATCTGCTGGAAGGGGAGGCGCTTGAGCATCCTCAGGCCCCGTCCCCGGAAGGGTGGTTCGTAACGGATGAGCCCTGCCGTGTCCAGCGCGCGCAATCCCCGGCGCACAGCATCCAAATCCGCGGCAAGTGATTCCGCTAACTCTCCCAGGGCCAGATGGCGGGGCTCCCCCGGATGGGTCCCCAGGGCCAGCATCAACGCGTCGATCAGGCGGGTCCGAAACCGCAGGGAGTCACTCAAAGTGGCTCCGGCTGATCTCAGTGCCGGGGTCCCCGCTTTGGCCTCGGCGACCAGCTTCGGAAGCGCCGTGACCCGGGCCAGGGCCCCATGATCCAGTCCCCTTTCGAGCACGCCCGCCTTCTCCAGGATTTTAAGCGACGAAGACACCGCCATCTCACTTTCCGCCATGGGAACGCGCTGCAGGATTTCCTTGTGCGTCAACATCACTTCATCGACCGAAAGACGGGCCAACATCTCATAAACATCCTCAATCACCTCTCGGGGCGGGTAGCTGGAGTCGATGAAGAACTCCTGCGTATGGGTGTCGGCGTAATTCCAGAGCAGGGCACAGTGCGAGTGGAGCCCATCGCGCCCGGCCCGGCCAATTTCCTGGTAGTAGGCTTCGATGGAGCCGGGCACATCGAAGTGGATGACAAAGCGGAGGTCGGATTTATCGATTCCCATCCCAAAGGCGTTGGTGGCGGCCACGATGGGAATCCGCGACGACATGAAGGCGTTTTGAACGCGGTGGCGGTCGGTGTCGTCCATGCCCGCATGGTAGGGGGCAATGTTCAGACCCGCTCCGGATAAAGCCTCGGCCACCATCTCAACATTTTTTCGCGTGGCGGCGTAGATGATCCCGCAGGGATCCGGTGCTCTGGTCGAAGGGGGGGTCCCCGGGGGCAGTTTTCCTCTCAAGCCTTCGATCCTCTTCAGGATGGCCTCAATCTTATCCATCTCACCGGACACCGGGACGACCTCGAGAAAAAGATTCTTCCGATCGAACCCCGTTACAAACAGCTTGGGCTGGTGGAGGCCGAGTTGGACGATGATATCGCTGCGAACCTCAGGGGTGGCCGTCGCGGTGAGCGCAACCACTCGTGGCCGGCCCAGATTCTCGACAGCGGATTTGAGCCGCAAATAGTCCGGACGGAAATCGTGCCCCCATTCTGAAACGCAGTGTGCCTCGTCCACGGCAAACAGAGCGATCCGGGTGCCGGCTAGTCCCTCGGTGAACATCCGGCTTCGAAACCGCTCCGGCGCCACGTAGAGCAGCTTGAACTCGCCTCGCCGCACCGCTCGAATGCGATCACGCTGTTCTTCCAAAGTGAGTGTGGAATTGATGAAGGAGGCCGGAATGGAGCGCCGGCGCAAGGCATCGACCTGATCTTTCATCAGGGCGATGAGCGGGGAAATCACCAGTGTGATTCCTTCGAATGCCAGGGCCGGCAGTTGATAGCAAAGTGATTTTCCGCTGCCCGTAGGCATGATGGTCAAAACATCCTCTCCCGCCAGCACTGCTTCGATCACCTCTTCCTGGCCTTCACGGAAATCCGAGAAGCCAAAACGAGACCGAAGCAATTCCAGCAAAGAAGAGGGGGAAAGAGTCGTCGACTCAGTCATAAATAATAGAGCGGGGGGTGGGTGAACTTTCAAACACGAGTGACATCCCTCAAGCCGCCTGAGAGTCAGCCCTGCAAAGCAACGGAGGACTCTTCGCCGCTCCGACCCTCACAATCCTGGCGGATTGGGTTCAACAAACAGGAGTGCTGCGCTGAAAGAAACCTTACGACCAGATCAAGAATCTCTCCCGCCGGGGCACGGGTCGTATTGAGCACCACATCACCCCGCCGCGACGAGAATTCTGAAAAAACAGCCTGGACATATGCGATCTTGTTCGTATACCGATCCGGGGGAAACCAATCGCCATGGGATTGGTCCTCCGAGCTCTTGGCAGCGATACGACGAATCAATTCGGAGAGTTCGCATTCCAGCTTGAAGGCGAGCACGTTGGAGCGGCCGCAGTTCTCAAGCACCTGACGCCACCGCTCATCCAGCCCTGTCGTTTCAAAAATAAACCGGGTCCACCCACATGAAGCCATGTCCTCGAACATGGCCTGCCAGGCGGCGGTATCACCCTCAACGGTTGATGGAAACCGCTTGTGGTAGCTTCCAAGACGAAAGCTCCCCGGCCATCCCAGGGGGGCCATAAGTCCTCGCGCCAGCGTGCTCTTGCCGGAGCCGGGCAATCCCATCAGTTGAATGACCGCCATGAGGAGAATTTAGCACAATCGGGGATTAGGTGCCAGGTGTCGGGAGTGGAAGGTGCCAGGTGTCGGGTGCCAGGTGTCAGGGAAGGCTAAAGGGCCTCCTTCTACAGCATCTGACTTCTGGCCTCTGACTTCCGACTTCCAACCTTTAGTGTCAGCGACTGACTTCCGGGCTCCTTCCCTGACACCTGACACCCGACACCTGACACCCGCTCTGCCCTGACATCCTCATTCCGATCCTCTTTTTCCCCCGCGCGGGGATTTCAACATATCAAATCCATACTTCTCGCGGATCGCGTCGGCGGCGTGGTAGAGTTTTTCAAGGCGTTCGGATTGATTGGCATCGATCAGTCTGGCCGCGGGACCTTGGGTCCCCAGGCTGCTGACACTGATCCCAATCAATCGGACCGGACTCTTTCCGTCCCAATGGCTATGGAAAAGAGCCAGTCCATTTTTCAGGATCACGGCATCGATGTCTGTGGGCTCAGAAATTGAGACGGCCCGCGTAATCGTATGAAATTTTGAATCGCGTAATTTTAGCTGGATCGTCGAGGCGTACAGTCCGTGGTCGCGGAGCCGCTTGCCAACCCTCTGGATCAGGTAGACAAGGGTCGATTCGAGTTGCTCTCGATCACGGGTGTCCACGGCAAACGTGTTTTCGTGGCTGATGGATTTGGGGTCTTCGCCGCCCAGATAGCGCCAGTCACTGCCTCCGCGCGCCTTGACCGCGAGGGACTCCCCCCAACTTCCGAACTGCTCCTTGAGAAAGCGTGCGTCGAATTTCTGAAGGTCACCCACTGTGCGGACCCCCAGATCGTTCAACTGCTTCTCTGTTTTTGGGCCGATCCCGGGGATGCGGCGGATGTTCAAGGGGGCCAGAAGAGCCGCCTCAAGGCCAGGCGCCACCAGAAAAATCCCCCGGGGCTTCGCGAGATCGGAGGCTACCTTGGCGACCAGACGTGATGTTCCTATACCGATGGATGCGCTCAGGCCGGTCTGCAGGATGATTTCATCGCGCAAACGGGCGGCTACCGACATCATGAAGAAGGCCGAATCCAAATGTCCCCGGATCGGGCGGAACGCAAAGGCCGATCCGCGGGGACGGTGCATCCGGGATCCGGCAGACTGGGCCAGCCTATGGATATCCAGCTCTCTTTTCGGAACACCACTGAAATCGGCGCTACGCAAGGACCCGGGGCCGGTCGCCACCTCCCCCGTGGCGGGGGAGGCGATAGACACACCCAGCAGATTCCTGGGATCAAGCGCCATCGGGAGCGGGCGCTCGCGAACCGGAGGCGTGTCGGTATCTTTCGCGAGTCCTGTCGGCCGGGCCTCTTCGTTCCACTCCTCCTCGAGGTGACCGTCATCCGTCGCGTACTGGTGCGCGACCTTGACCGTCCCCGCCGTCAGGAACATCCGCTCCGTCCCCGACATGTCAAGGTATCCTTCGTCGATGGAAACCATTTCAACGATGGGAGAATACCGGCACAGAACTTCGTAAACCTCGTGGGAATATTTCGAATAGAGATTGGAGTGTCCCGGCAGGAAGATCGCGTGGCTGCATCGCCGCACAGCTTCAGACACTGGCATTGCGGAGTGAAGGCCGTATTTCCTGGCCTCATAAGAAGCCGCCGCGACCACCCCGCGATGCCCCGGTTGAGCGCCCACCACGACCGGCTTGCCCTTCAGCGTTGGATCCAGCAACTCTTCCACGGAGACGAAAAAGGCGTCCATATCGACGTGAAAGATGCGTGAGGTTTCCATGAGTTTCTGGCGGGCGGTTTAGTCTCGGAGTGACACAAAAAAGTCAGAGGGTTTAATCCGTTGCGAAGCAGCACGGTCACTGGTTCCAAGACTCCCCGTGCCTTTGGGCCTCTCTGCGCCTGACCCGGAACTCCTCTTAAAATCTTCTCAGCACTCCGATCACGCGACCCTGGATCTTGACCCGCTGGGCATCATAGACCATGGGAGTCATCTGGGGATTGGAGGGCTGGAGCCGGATCTTGCCATTCTTCTCGTGATAAAAACGCTTTAACGTGGAATCCGAATCATCGACCAGGACCACAACGGTTTCGCCATTCGCGGCATCCGCAACACTTTCCACCACCACGAAATCTCCATCACAAATGTGGTCATCAATCATCGAGTCTCCGCGAACCTTCAAAACATAGACGTTCTTGCTCCCCACAAAATCGCTGAGAGAAAGCGTCTCATCAGTGGGCACGGCCTCAATGGGCTTGCCTGCTGCAATGCGCCCCAGCAAGGGAAGCTCAAAGCGCATCTCGCGCCTCAGGGTGCCGGGTCTGGAAACCGACGTCCGGGGTTCCCTCGTCACCTGCCCTGGCACGTGTTTTCCAGATTCACCCCGTGGGTGCATGGACAGGACCTCAATGGAGCGGCTGCGATTGTAATCGCGCGCGAGGCATCCTTTTCGCTCCAACGTGTTGATATGCTTGTGGACGGTGGCGAGCGAACTCAAGTTCATTCCCTTGCGGATTTCATCAAAACTCGGGGAGTATCCTCTCTCCTCCGTGAATGTCCTGATGAAACTCAACACCTCAAACTGTCGCCTGGTCAGCGGCATGATTCACTCCTTGTCCTGGGACGGCCCTCTCCTGCAGCGGAGGTATCGGACGATTGGACCGGCGCCTTGGGGAGTCCGCCCGAGCTCTCACACTTATATCATAGGCGAATAAATAGCGAACATGCAAATGAATTCACGATTATTTACTTTACGCAAGGTATCTTGCTATGCTATCTTCTTCTTGGTTTTGTATGACGCTTTCTCTTCGGCGAGTTTCAGATGATGATGAACGTGATTAACAACATCTTTCGGGAACAGTTTTTTGAGAACGTGCCTTGCGGTCTTTGGTTTTTTTGAGATTGGCTCTTTAGGAGATGTCATGGAAACAGACCTCGTAAGACTCATTGAGGAATATGGCAGTGAAGAAAAATGCCGCGCAGAGCTTGAAGAACTGCGCTGGCCGAATGGCATTGACTGCCCGCGATGCAAGAATACCCAGGTATCACGCATAAAGAAGCGCCATCAATATGACTGTGACAAATGCCGCTATCAATTCTCGGTTCTCACAGGAACATCTTTTAGTGACACCCATCTTCCGATCTGGAAATGGTTCCTCGCGGCTTACCTGATCTGCGAATCGCGCAAGGGAATCTCTGCCAATCAGATTAAGAGAGTGCTTGGCGTCAGCTATAAGACGGCATGGTTCCTCTGTCATAGAATCCGTGCAGCAATGAAAGAATCTCATCCCGAGAAACTTGCTACAGGAACGATCGAAATTGATGAAGCCTATCTCGGGGGAAAGACTAGAGAAGGAAGGCGCGGCAGAGGGTCGGAGAACAAAATCCCGGTTCTTGGAATTCGACAGAGAAACGGGGATTTGAGAATGATGGTGATCCCTAATGTGAGAACTCGCGCTATCCGGAAGAGCGTCAGTGCTAACGTCAGCCCGGATGTGGATCGAGTCATTACGGACGAACTGAACGTTTACGTTCCCGCCATTGGTCCGATCTTCAAGCACAAGCTGAAGAGAATTAAACATAAGGAAACCTACGTCGTCGGAGACATCCACACAAATACGGTTGAAAACGCCTTCTCTCTTTTGAAGCGTGCGGCCTATGGGACGTATCATCAACTCAGCGAGAAGCATTTGCAATCCTATCTCGATGAAATGACGTTCCGATTCAACCGGAGAAAAGACCCCAATTTGTTCTCTGAAACGCTAAAGCAAATGGTGGCGAGCCAGAATTTAACTTTCAAAAAACTAACCACATAAATGGCTCATTGAAATTCTCCAACGCGTCGATCATTACTTGTGATTACGCTGGATTTCTTCATATGGCTTTGATCCATTCTCTCCAAAATAAATTTGCTCAACAGCATCTTTTTCCCAACCCTGCTTTGACGCGTATCTTCTGCCCATAGCATGAAGAACCTCTAGGGGAATTTTTTGACTTGTCGTCCCTCTGCGCAATCGCCATTCTACGTTTCCATTCTTAAAATCGTCTCTGATTCCTCGCGTTGGTAATTGGCCATATGCTCCCATGTGGCCATAGCCTCCTATAAAAAAGGCGCTAGGCTCCGGAAGGTCATCAGTGAGTTTTGGTTTCTTGCTTCCATCGTCGTAGCCAACATAGTCGGACAAGGGTCCGAAGCGTGGCCATATACCGCCACCAGGCGTTGCCTCGACTAAAGTGAACCGAATAAACCTCTCTGTGTTTGGCTCAACTTTGATGGGTTCTTTGCTATCAGAGAGCCAACCGTGCCATGATATTTCTTTATAGGGTTTACGCTCATCATAGAGTTCCCCTATTCGCTTTACATTTTTTACGCCTTCTAATGAGGAAACGCCCATATAAACATCGAAAAGTTCAAAAGGAAGTCGAATTTTTCCACTTAAATCAATGCCGCCTACAAAGACGGGATCTTTACCCCCAACAATTCTAGCTATAATAGAAAGTCCGTGACTTTTAAAAGATTCTTCTTTCCCTTCCATTTTGAGATCCGTCTGCAAGATGACATCTACTGCCACCAATCCAATAACTTTCACTGGGTCGTTGGCTGTTGATTTTTGTGGTTGGCTTGATGATGGAACAGTGCCCGTCGCATCGGGTGCAGAGTTCTTTGCTTTTGATAATTCGGAGACGACGCCGGAAACGATTCTTGAGGTCAATTCGGGTATCGAGATATTCATTTCTCTCAATTTACGTGTTACAAGTAATTTGGCTACATAAAGACCCGTGAAGGTAAATACGAAAACCAGTACGTATGTTGGGAATTGGACCTTGAATATCGGCCTACCAGAGACGACCTTGGCCCTATGAAATGCCAGCAAAATGCAAATACCACATATCGCCAACACGGGAGTATAAAAAAACATTCCCATGAGGCCACCTATAATCCCAACCGGGGTGAGAAAAAGAGGTTGCTCGAGAAAATCCACCAGCCTGTGGCGCAACGACTTAGACTGTTGCGAATTCGGAAATGCAAGACCAGATTTGATTGAACGCTTGGCGGGTTTTGCCATAAGCAAAGCCTACCCATTGACATTCATTGCGTCAAGTAAATAATCGTGAATGAATTCTTGGATCAGCTTCCGGGTTTCCTCAGTTTTTCCGGACGTCTTGGTGAGTTGTAGAACGCTGTAAGAGTCTTCCCCCGATGTAACAAACGTGGAAAACCTAACACTCGCCGGATGGTCGCGGGTGTTATTTCTT
>JBAVHJ010000606.1:0-1588 GCA_049685715.1 Terriglobia bacterium
GACTCAGTGTTCGTACTATCCTGTACGGAGGAGAAATCCAAATAGCCGGGAGGCATTCATGCGAAAGAAAATTACGGTGGTAGGAGCAGGCAATGTAGGCGCCACGACCGCTCAGCGGATCGTCGACAAGAATCTGGCCGACGTGGTGTTGATTGATATTCTTGAGGGGGTTCAGCAAGGCAAGGGCCTGGACATGTTGGAATCGGGCCCCGTGGGTGCATATGATTGTCATGTCATGGGGACGAATGATTACAAGGATACCGCGAATTCGGACATCGTGGTCATCACGGCGGGGCTGGCGCGAAAACCAGGCATGAGCCGCGATGACCTGCTGAAGACCAACTTTGAGATCGTCAAAGGCGTCACCGAGCAGGTGGCCAAGCATTCACCCAATGCGATTCTCATCATCGTGTCCAACCCCCTGGACGCCATGGTGCAAACGGCGTACAAGGTCTCCGGGTTCCCCAAGAACCGTGTCATTGGGATGGCGGGAATTCTTGACAGCGCGCGCATGTCTGCTTTTATTGCCTTGGAGCTCAAAGTGAGTGTTGAAAATATCTCCTGCTTTGTGCTGGGCGGACACGGCGACACCATGGTCCCGCTGCCCCGCTATTCGACGGTCTCCGGCATCCCCATCACCGAACTTCTGCCGAAGGACAAGATCGATGCCATCGTGAAGCGCACTCAAGGGGGAGGCGCAGAGATCGTTTCGCTGTTGAAGACAGGGAGCGCCTATTATGCGCCGAGCGCGGCCGCCGTGGAGATGATTGAAGCCATCTTCTTCGACAAGAAAAAGATCCTGCCTTGCGCCGCCCTGCTGGAAGGCGAGTACGGGATCAATGGCCTCTTCGTGGGAGTTCCAGTGAAGTTGGGGTCGAAGGGGGTCGAGGAAGTCATTCAAGTCAAACTCACCCCTGAGGAAGATGCCGCCTTGAAGAAGAGCGCCGCCTCTGTCAAAGAACTGGTCGGCATTATCGGGGTCTAGCAGATGTGGGACTTCCGGAGTTGTGAGCACTCCGGAAGTCCCCCTAGGTGGCCAGCATTTCCTTCAGTTTGAATTTCTGGACCTTCCCGGAGGCCGTCGTCGGGAAACTCTCGACGAAGCGAATGGTGGTTGGAATCTTAAAAGCGGCTATCCTCCCATCGCAGTAAGACTGGATCTCTTCGCACGTGCAGTCTGTATCCGGCTTTAACCGGATGGCCGCCGCCACGGCTTCTCCCCATCTCTCGTTTGGAATGCCATAGACGGCCGCATCAAAAACCTTGGGATGGGTAAGAAGAAATTCCTCGATTTCCCGGGGAGAGATGTTTTCGCCTCCACGGATGATGATGTCCTTCAACCTTCCTGTGATGCGCACATACCCCGCGCGGTCGATACTCGCCTGATCCCCCGTGTGGAGCCATCCCTCCTCATCGAGGGCCTTCGAAGTCTCCCGGAGATTGTTGTAATAGCCCTTCATCACGTTGTACCCGCGACAACAAAGCTCACCCATCCTGTTCGGTCCGACGGGCTGGCGGGTCAGGGGGGTCAATCACCTTCACTTCGACTTCGGGAAGGGCCTTGCCCACCGTGCCGCAACGATGAGCG
>JBAVHJ010000607.1:0-5334 GCA_049685715.1 Terriglobia bacterium
CGACTGGTGGAGATCGCTCGTCGCATGCAGCACATTCGCTGCAAGGACTACATCAAATTGTTGAGGGGGAAACCCCTGTTTTACCGGATCCACTTCGATATCCAGGAGCTGATATCGCATAAATGGATAACGCTGGAACTTCTGCTTTGCCTTGGACAGGAACATTTGAGACACGTCGGTAAAGAAATACTCAGACCGTTCCAGGGGGACATGGGGGATTACATAAGTCGTTGAGCTCCCCGTGCCTGCGCCAGTCTCCAGGATTCTGAGGGTTCGATCCTTGGGCAATCCTTCCAGCGCTGTTGAAATCGCACTCTCAAACAGGCGGTTGTACGCTTGAGCAGCGGGTGAATCTTGAGAGAGCTTTTCGACGGTGTCTATTGACCCGTTGGGGAAGAGAAGAGACAGGGGATCACGCCTTCCTTCGAGCACCTCCGATAGGGAGGCGCCACATCGTTCAACCAGAGTGAGTTCGGCATCATATAGGGGATACATCTCCTGGAGACCCTGAAGACGATGAGTCGGATCCTCAAAAACCGGCACACGGTCCACCACCCACTCCGCGCCGGACGGTTTGACGATACCTTCATCCCGCATCATCTCCAGCATCCGGTTCAAGAGTCGGTGGTATTGATCGGCTATGCCAAGCTTGACGGCTAGAGATCGAACCGAAACTTGCTCGCCGGGATGCGGTTTCCAGCCGAGTTGTTGAAAGGCCCACAGGACATAGTCCATGCCCAACGATTCAAGTTGGCGGAGCAGTTCGCAGTAGGTCCCCATCTCGAATTGATCACTCAGAAGAGGGACCTGGAGCTGCACACGTTCTGCAATTTGGGCGAGGCTCGGGATGTAGTCAGGAACTAAACGGGGCAGTTCATGACCGCTGTGTGGTTTGAGCTGCCATTCGAGCTCGTACAGCCAATTGTCAAACCTCTCCTTCGTGGCGCGGAGCAACGTTTCAGGCGCGGCGCGCTTCAGGTGGATGCCCTGGAGTTCAGCGATAACATCACCCGCCTCGTCAAATAGAGTGAGATCCCCGACCAGCATGTCATGGGTTCCCCCGGCAATCGGCCGCAGCAGGCTGTGGCTCCATACCTGGTTCCCTGTGCCGCGCAGCAACCGGAAACTGTCCAGTCCGATCATCAGAAATGTCCCGGCACCTGCGTTCTGGCCCACGGGATCCTGCAAGCTTGCCCCGATGACATGGAAGCAGCCATCCAGGAGTGCAGGGTGAACCTGATAAGGTTCCTTCTTCAGCCCCAATTCGTCGGCAAGCCGCACATGGCCGAGGGCTTCGCCTTCACGCCTCCAGAGTTTTTCAATTCCACGGAACTGGCGGCCGAAGACAACGCCGTTTCGTTCGAGATTCTGGTAATACGCGTCGGCAGACACTTCCTCCTGGCAACGCTCCCGAATGGTCTCAAACTGATCATGCTGGTTCAATCCGGAAGACTCTTCCTCCCCGCCGACCTGGATTTTTCCGGACGCATGCAGTTTCCACTGCGTCTCCTTGTGCGAAGTGTATCGGCTGAAGATTTGGAATTGTGCAACTGAATCGAGAGGCGACGTGATGATCGTCTGTACGGTTTTGGTCTCATCGTCCGGAATGACGAGGGCTTCGTGAATCATTACATCTCTTAACAGGACCGAACCTTGCCCGAAGACTTCTCGTGCCACAGTCAAAGCCATCTCCAGATAAGCCGGGGCCGGCATGATGACCGATCCGTAAACCCGGTGAGCGTCGAGGTAGGGCAAGGAACCAAGGTCCAGGTGGCTCTCGAACAAGGTCTCCTTAAAGGCTGAGTGAATTCGACAGCCAAGCAACGGGTGGTTGTATGATTCACCTTCGGAGAATTTTGGCGGTTGTCGTCGAGCGAATTTAGAGGCCTCAATCCAGTAGCGCTGTCGCTGGAACGGGTAGGTAGGCAGGGCCACACGACGGTAGGAACAGTTCTTGTACAGCCCCGACCAGTCCACCTTGGTCCCACAAATATAGAGCATGCCCAGGCTTGTAAGCATCTGGTCCCACTCGTCCCGCCCCTCTCTCAGGGAGGGCAACCACGTGCCCGTGCCCTCAGGGATGCACAGGCTGCCCATACCTGTCAGGATGGGCGAAGGGCCAATTTCGAGAAAGACTCGATAACCTTGTTCAAAGAGCGCCCGAATGGCCGGATGGAATCGAACGGTGGAGCGGAGGTTTTGCCGCCAATACTTGGAGTCAAGCAAGCTGTCGCCGCTCGCCAGCTCTAAGCGCATGCTGGAGAATACAGGGATCTTCGGAGCGACGAAGTTGGCGTGTGCGGTCAAACGCTCAAACTCGTCCAGTACCGGGTCGACCAACGGGGAATGAAAGGAATGGGAGACCTTCAGAGGCTTTGTCTTGACTCCCTGGTCTTCCAGCTTCCGGAGGATTTCCTCGACGGCCGCTCGTTCACCGGAAATGACGGTGCTTTCCGGGCCATTGACCGCCGCGATTGCAACGCGGTCGGTGTAGTCGGACAAAAGGGCAAGAACTCGTTGCTCGCCGGCCATCACTGAAGCCATCAACCCGTTCTTAGGGAGGCTTTGCATCAGCCGGCCGCGCTCCCGCATGATCATCAGCCCCTCTTCGAGACTCATCATTCCAGCGACCGTGGCAGCCACGATTTCTCCGACGCTGTGGCCCATCACCAGGCTGGGCTCAATCCCCCAGGAGCGCCACAACTCGGCCAGTGCATATTGGACGGCGAACATTGCGGGGTGGGTGTACCGGGTTTCATCCAGAGGGGTAGAGCCGCCGTCATCGGGGTAGAGAACCGACAGCAGCGACAATTCCAGGTGGGGACGGAGCAGCTCTGCACAACGGTGGATTGCGTTCCGGAAGGTGGGCTCGGTTTCGAAGAGCTGGCGCCCCATGTTGAGGTATTGGCCGCCCTGGCCGCTGAACAGGAACACCACCTCAGGTCTTTTCGTGCCGTCAGACCATCCTTGGAAGATGCCGGGGCATTCTTCCCCTGCAAGCAGTGCCGCTATCTTCTGCCGCATCTCCTCGGAGGAGGAGGCAATCACAGATAAGCGGTGGTCGAAGTGAGATCGACCCGTGCTGGCGGTGTAGCATAGATCGGGGAGGGGCGTTAAAGGATTCTCAGCCAGGTAATGCTCAAAACGTACGGCCGATTCCCTTAAAGCCTCCTTCCTTTTGGCGGACAGGTTGAGGAGATGATAAGTTCGTCTCACGGTTGGTTCGATGGGCTTCTGCTCGGGCGCTTCCGTAGCGATTATGTGGACATTAGTGCCACTGAAACCAAATGAGCTGACAGCCCCTATTCGCCGTGGATTGAGCAACGGCCAGGGCGTTAACTGGGTTGGAATATCGATCGGAAGCTCTCCCCACGGGATGTAAGGGTTGAGCTTCTTTAGATGTAGATGCGGAGGGATATGCTTGTTCTGGAGTGCGAGCACCAGTTTGATTAACCCCGCCACGCCGGCGGCTCCTTCAACGTGCCCAAGATTGGTTTTAACGGACCCAATCTTCAAGCGGTTCATCTCAGTGCGGCCTTTTCCCAGAACGGCTCCCAACGCGATCACCTCAATCGGATCGCCCAGCGAGGTCCCGGTCCCGTGCGTTTCGACGTAATCGACCTCGGAGGGACTTATGCCCGCGGATTCCAAAGCCTCTCGAATGACCGCCTGCTGTGCCAGACCATTGGGAGCGGTAATCCCGCTGCTTCGACCGTCCTGATTGGCAGCCGATCCCAGGATGAGTGCGAGAATGTTGTTTCCATCCTCGAGTGCATGGGAAAGACGCTTGAGCAGGATCATCCCGCAGCCTTCTCCCCGCACAAATCCGTCCGCGGAAGCATCGAATGCCTTGCACCGGCCATCGACTGCCATCATTCCTGCCTTGGAAAACATTATTGTCACGTCGGGTAGGAGCACTGTGTTGACACCGCCCGCCAATGCGGCCCGACATTCTCCGGCGCGCAGACTCAAACAGGCCAGATGGATCGCCGCCAGCGATGATGAACAAGCGGTGTCCAGGGCGATGCTGGGGCCATGCAGACCGAGGACATAGGACAAGCGGCCCGAAGCGATGGCATGAGAGCCACCCGTCGCCACGTAAACGTCATACGCCTCTTGATCTCCTGACATCATGATCTGGGCATAATCGGTGCTGCAGATTCCCACAAACACTCCGGTCTTGCTGCCTTCGAGTCGATCGGGCGATTCGCCGGCGTTTTCCAGTGCCTCCCAGCTGACCTCCAGAAGCCAGCGCTGTTGCGGGTCCATGCGAACCGCTTCACGGGGGGAAATGCCGAAGAATTGTGGATCGAATTGGTCAATCGTCTCAATGAACGCGCCATAACGCGTCGACATCTTTCCTGACACACCAGGATCCGGGTCATAGAAGGCGTTGACGTCCCACCGCTCCGGAGGGACTTCCGAGACCGCATCGAAGCCATCACGGAGCAGCTGCCAGAACTGTTCCGGACTGTTGGCCCCGCCAGGAAACCGACAGCCCATCCCGATGATGGCAATGGGTTCTCTCTTCTCCTTCTCGAGGGAATCCAGCTTGGACTGCAGGTCCCTTGCCAGGAGAGCAAGCTTCTTGGGCGAGAGCTTGGAAATCCGATCCAGGAATTCGGACATATCAGTCAACCGCTTTCTCCTTGGTAAACAACCGGTCCACCTCTTCTTCAGACAGATTTTCTATTCGGTCCAGGATATCAACCATGTTCTCTTGTTTCTGACCTGGTTCGGATTCCGTTGCCGGGGTCTTTTCCCGGGGCAATATCTCTTCCGCCAGATAATCCGTGAGCGCGGAGATCGTCGGATAATCAAACACAAGGGTCGCGGGCAAACTGCGCGCCAGTCCGAGTTCAGTGCCCAGGAGACTCCTCAACTCGACGGCCATCAGCGAATCGAGCCCGAAATCACTGAGCGGCTGTTTGTAGTCTATGGATTGTGTTGGATCGAGTCCCAGCACCTTGATCGCCTGCTGGCGCACAAAATCAGTCAAGAGCTTTTGACGTTTGCCTGCCGGGGCTTGACTGAGTTGCTGCATCATGGATGGTGGTGGCACGGTTTTCGGCTGTCCGCCCGGGGGCTGTACCCTTGTCTTGTGGTCCAATTCGGAAAGAAGCGTGGACCTGTAACCAGGGGGAAGGGAATCGCCGTACTGCCGCCAATCTACCGAGAGGACTCCGACCTGGATTCGATCCTGGCCTAACAGCTCTTCAAGGACGCGCAAGCCCTGCTGGGGTTCGATGGCTTGGAACCCCTTCAGCTGAAGGCGCTGGCTCACCGTTCCCCGGGTGGCAGCCCCTACTTCGGCCCAAGGTCCCCAATTAATGC
>JBAVHJ010000608.1:0-5642 GCA_049685715.1 Terriglobia bacterium
CCTGCATACCGATTTCAGCCTCCTGGATGGAGCCAACGACATTGGCGCCCTGATGAAGGAAGCCGAAGCCAAGAAGATGCCCGCCATTGCCATGACGGATCACGGCAACCTCTTCGGCGCGATCAGCTTTTATGAAACCGCTATGCACCATGGCATCAAACCGATCATCGGTTGTGAACTTTACGTCGCCAAGGGAGCGCGGACTGAACGCTCTTCAGCAGAAGGAGAAAAGGCCAATCATCACCTCACGGTGCTCGCGACGAGCGATGAAGGTTACCGGAATCTGGTGACGCTGGTCTCAACCGCCTATTTGGACGGGTTTTACTATCGCCCGCGCGTCGACAAGGAATTGTTATCGAAACACCACCAGGGAATCATCGCACTGTCCGGATGTTTGAATGGCGAAGTCGAATCAAAACTTCAAGTGGAGCAGGACAACGCCGCGTTGGAGGTGGCCGGCCAGTGGCAGGACATCTTCGGTAAGGAGAATTTTTTCCTGGAGATTCAGGACCACGGGCTCGAGAAACAGCGGTTTGTCAACCCGCGGCTGGTGGCGCTCTCCAAGCGCCTGGACGTGCCGCTGGTGGCCACCAATGATTGTCATTACCTGCGCCGGGACGATGCCCGCGCCCACGATATCCTGTTGTGTATCGGGACCGGATCGACCGTCAACGACACCAACCGGTTGCGCTACGAGGCCGATCAGTTTTACTTGAAAAGCGATGTCGAGATGCTCGCTTCATTTCAAGAAATGCCGGAAGTTGTTTATCGAACCCTGGAGATTGCGGAACGCTGTCACTTCAAGCTGGAGAAGGTTGCCTCGCCTTTCCCCCACTTTGAAGTCCCTGAAGGGCAATCCCTCGAAGAGTACTTTGAGCGGATTGTCCGCGTAGGGTTTGCCGAGCGCGGAGTCCTCCTGAAGGCCCAAGCGGCACGGGGGGTGTTGCGCCATCGGTTGGATGAATATGAGGAGAGGCTCAATCGCGAGATCGACATGATCAAGCACATGCGCTTCCCCGGGTACTTTCTCATCGTATGGGATTTCATCCGCTACGCCCGGGAGCACGGAATTCCGGTGGGCCCGGGGCGAGGTTCGGCGGCCGGCAGCCTGGTGGCCTATTCGATGCGCATTACCGACATCGATCCCCTGCAATACGAGCTGCTCTTCGAGCGGTTTCTGAATCCTGAACGCATTTCGTTGCCCGACATTGATATTGACTTCTGCATGCGACGGCGCGACGAAGTCATCGACTATGTCACCCAAAAATACGGCCGCGAGCATGTCTGTCAAATCATCACGTTTGGGACCCTGGGCGCCAAGGCCGCCCTGAAGGATGTCGGCCGGGCCCTCGAAATGCCCTACACCGAGGTAGACCGGATTGCCAAGTTAGTCCCCAATACGCTGCATATCAAACTGGATGATGCCTTGAAGCAGGTCCCGGCGCTCGGGGAGCTTTATAAGAAGGATGCCCGGGTCCGGGATTTGTTTGATGTGGCCCGCCGTTTGGAAGGGCTGGCACGCCATGCGTCGATCCACGCGGCCGGTATCGTCATTTCCCCGAGACCCCTGCTGGAACTGATTCCCCTGTGCACCTCCACCCGAACAGAAAACATGACCAAGACGGACAAGCAACAGGTCATCACCCAGTTTGAAATGACCGACCTGGAAAAGGTCGGGCTCATCAAGATGGATTTTCTGGCGCTGGCGACCCTGACCATACTGGATGACGCCGTCAAGCTCATTGACCAGCATACCGGGCGGAAATTGAACCTGGAGGAACTAATCCCGGATGATCCGGAGACATACCGGATGTTTCAGGAGGGGCGAACCAACTGCATCTTCCAGTTTGAATCCAATGGTATGCGCGACATCCTGCGACGGTACCGGCCGGAGCGGTTTGAGGATCTGATCGCGCTGAACGCCCTGTATCGCCCCGGGGCCATCCAGGGGGGGATGATTGATGATTTCATCAAGCGAAAACACGGCGAGCGAGAAATCACCTTTGATTTTCCCGAACTCAAGCCCATCCTGGAAGAGACCTACGGGGTCATGGTCTACCAGGAGCAGGTGATGCAAATCGCCATGGTACTCGCGGGATACACTTTGGGCCAAGCTGACATCCTGCGCCGCGCCATGGGAAAAAAGAAGGCCGAAGAAATGGCGGCCCAAAAGGAAAATTTCATTGGGGGGTGCAAGACCCGGAAAATCAATGCCCGGAAGGCCGAGAAGATTTTCAATCTCATGGAACAGTTCGCCGGGTATGGATTTAACAAATCTCACTCCGCCGCCTACGCCCTCCTCGCCTACCAGACGGCGTATTTAAAGACCCATGAACCGGTGTTCTTCATGTCGGCGGTCCTGACGAATGAAATGGGAAACACCGATAAGATCGTGAAGTACATCAATGAATGCCGCGACCTCGGGATTGAGATCCTTCCGCCCGATATTAATCAGTCGGATTTGAATTTCACACCCGTCATTGACCCCCTCCAGGGAACCACAAAAATCCGCTTTGGATTGGCCGCCATCAAAAATGTGGGCGAACACGCCATCAAAGCGATTCTCGAGACGCGTCAGGCGAAAGGGGCATTCAAGTCCATTTTCGATTTCTGCGAACGAGTCGATTTGCGCGCCCTGAACAAGCGCATGATGGAGAGCCTGATCAAAGCCGGATGCTTCGACTCCCTGAAGGCGCGGCGGTCTCAATTGTCTGCGGTGGTCGATCGCGCCATGGAAGCGGGGGCGAAGGCGCAGCGGGACCGAGAGTCCGGACAGAGCGGATTGTTCGCTCCCAGCGGCTCCGCCGTCTTAAACGAAAAGCTCCCTGATTTGGAAGAATGGCAGGAGCACGTCGTCTTGAATTATGAAAAGGAGACGGTCGGTTTTTTCATCACCGGCCATCCCCTGGCAAAGTATGCCAAGGAGCTCGAAGAATTCTCTACCGGAACCACGGAATCCCTGGCCGCAGTCGAAACCCCGCGCGACACGGCCATCGCCGGGATCCTCACAGGCGTTCGTTATTTGAAGACGCGCCGGGGTGAACGCATGGCGGCGGCGGTGCTCGAGGATATGCACGGAACCATTGAGATTGTTCTCTTCCCCGAACCCTTCCGAATCTATGAATCCCTGCTGAAGATCGAGGACCCGGTCTTCATTCGGGGACGTGTGGACATCGATGACACGGGGAAGGTCAAGGTCATCGCTTCAGAACTCTTGCCCTTGAAGGACATCCGACTGACCCAGGCCAAAAGGATGTTGGTGCATGTCAACCTCATTGGCCTTGACGCCGATGCTGCACCGAGACTTCTGCAACTCTTTGAAAAGAACAGGGGCGAATGCGCGGTGGTGTTCGAGCTTGAACATGACCGGCAGTTTCTGGTAACCTTAAAAGCCGATAATTATGTGAGAGTCCGTCCCCACCCACAATTTATCCGCGCGGTGGAAGAGATTTGCGGAATTGGCGCAGTCAAACTCTTACCCTAATCGAGTGGTATCCCGGGGCGTCAAGGCATGGGCGGTGTTCACCCCTCATCGAGGGAGGAGATCTCTCCGGTGATTCCTAGTCGAGAACCAGCGTAAGGGGAGACCGATTCCACACTCAGGCCCCGGCAAAAGCAATTCACAGCGGGACCCCGCCTGGGGCGCCAGGCGACGGCAGACAATCAAAATAGCGTTCACGAAAGAGACACCCTGTAGCGAGCGATGACCAACTCAAAAGAGATCTACGAGCAACGGGAAGGTATTCGAGAGCTTGAAGAACAGATCAACGAGCTCAGCAAGATCAACCAGGACGATGACAGCCGGCGCGAGATCGAACGCTTGAGGGCCCGCGTCGAGCTCGTCCGCCGCGATGTCTACTCCAAGCTGACTCCCTGGCAAAAGGTCCAGATGGCGCGACATCCCCAGCGCCCTTACACCCTCGATTACGTCCAGCACTGTTTTACCGATTTCTTTGAAATCCACGGGGACCGCAAGTTTGGGGACGACCATGCCATCGTCTGCGGGATGGCCAAATTTCACGGCGAGCCGGTGGTGATCGTGGGTCACCAGAAGGCTCGTGACACAAAGCAGAAAGTGTTTCGAAACTTCGGGATGCCGAAACCGGAAGGCTACCGCAAGGCCATCCGTGTGATGAAGATCGCCGAGAAATTTCACCGGCCTATTTTCACCTTTATCGACACCCCGGGGGCTTATCCCGGCATCGACGCGGAGGAGCGTGGCCAAGCCGAGGCCATTGCTTACAACTTGCGTGAGATGACGCGGCTCAGGGTCCCGATCATCACGACGATCACGGGCGAAGGGGGCAGCGGCGGAGCCCTTGCCATTGCCGTCGGGGACACCGTCAACATGCTGGAATACTCGATCTATTCAGTCATCTCGCCCGAGGGATGTGCGTCGATCATGTGGCGTGATGCCGCGCGAGCGGAGGAGGCCGCCACCGCCCTGAAACTGACCGCCGAGGATCTGAAGGCTTTCGAACTGGTGGATGAGATCATTCAAGAACCGGAAGGCGGGGCGCACACCGATCCTCTCGCCATGGCCCGGTCGCTGGATGAGCACCTCCAGAAAGATCTGGCACGACTCAAAGCCGTTTCACCCGAGAGACTCCTCAGCGATCGCTACGAGAAGTATCGCCGGATGGGACAATTCTTTGAAAAGGCCAGCGTGGCGACCGCTCGTCGATAGTCACTCTCTTCGCGCCGAGAGATCTGCTGTAAGGGACGAGTCTAAAACCCCCTACCTTCTTCTCATTTCAATCCGCTCGATCCCGGAATCCACACGAACAAACTGGAATTGGGTTCGCAAGGCATCGACATCAGCCTGCTCCTCTCGCAGATAATCCCACACCTTGGCATCGTTCAAATAGAGCACGGGATGATCGGCTCCCAGCTCTCCCGCTATTTGGTCCTGAAGATTCGCCCGGTTCCATTCCCACCCGGACCGGATGATATTCCAGCCGGGTCGGATCCCCGACTCTCGATAGAATTCCAGGATGGGGGTATACGCCCCTCCGACGAAGGCGGCGGCGCGGGGAGCACTCTCCAACAACCCTTCAACGCGGGCCTTCCGTTCCAAAGAGAGCCGGTTGAACCGCATCAGCGTGATCATCCCTCCTGCAAAAAAAACGCCGTGCCCAGCCAACAGCAGGGCCAGGATTATGCGTCGGGCCCGAAGATTCTTCACGGTCCGTGCCCTGGTCAAACCCATCAGGGCCGCCAGAATGATCGCCGGTGCGGCGAGGAGTTCGTAGCGAGGTTGAATCCGGAGGTCCGCATTGGGAAGGAGCGCAACCAGCGGGATGAGCGCCAACCCCGCGACGAGGGCACGTACGGGGAGAACCTTTGACCATTTTCCCCAGGTCCACAACGCCACGGCCAAAGCCACGCCACAGTTCACAAAAGCAAACCCAACGAGGTAAGCCAGCTGTTTTCCAACGCCCTGAGTGCCTATCGGGATCACTGCGGCCCATCCCCGGACGCGGTGCCAAAAGTTTGGGTCCGTATGAGAAAGGAAGAGAAGTACGCCCAACACGCCGAGGGCGTAAACTCCCGTATGGAGCAGGAGGGCGGAAATCTTCTCGCGCCAGGATCGTCCCTGATCCAGGAAAATCAACATAGGGAAGACGGCGGCCGCAGTAATC
>JBAVHJ010000609.1:0-1824 GCA_049685715.1 Terriglobia bacterium
GGTTCGGATCGCGCAAAGGGGAAACCCTGGTTTCGTACCATGGCGGCCTTTGCCTTGTCTCGGGGCGGAGATCGTGCCGCCTCGCAGTTTCTCTGGAAGCAGATCTACGAATCATCGGAGAACAAGCGTGCCAAAGAAAATGCACTGGCCCATTTAGCGGAACTTCAGGCGGAGGATCAAATCGAAGCGCTTGAAAAAGTCACAGCGAAATTTCGCGAGCAGTCCGGCCGCTGGCCCCTCAGTTTTATTGAACTGGCCACACACGGATATCTTCGCGGAATTCCACTCGACCCCTCCGGTGTTCCGTACCTCCTCGACCCCGAGAGCGGCAAGGTTTACGTGTCAGCCGACACCAAACTACAGATTGTGCCGAAGTAGGGGGTCTGACCGCTTGCAAGGTGCTCTTTTGGGATACCGATAATTCGCAGCGCGCGATTCTCCGTGTTTCAGAGAAAACTCGTCCGAACAAAAGGCCCTCCGAGAATGCACATTGGATGATAATTGCCCCGAACGTGCTTACGCTCAACTCCGTTAGGAGCGGAATATTTATAGCGCCGGAGAGATTTTACTCCAGCCCCATCGGGGCGGCATATGGGTTGCGACCCTGCCCGTTCAAATCTCGACGGGCTTGAAAATGTATCGTTCGTCATAGGGGATCTGAAACCGCTTTAGGAGTTGCAGATATTCTTGCTGGAACGTCTTCCTGGCGTGATGTTCTTCCTGATTCTGAATATAACGGATCACTCGATCCAGTTGCGAATGGGAGTAAGAAAACGCCCCAAATCCTTCCTGCCATTCAAAACGACCGCGCATCCAGTGGCTGCGGTTAATGAAACCGGAAGACCCTGCTTTGATGTCCCGGACCAAGTCGGAGAGTGCAATGTCCGGTTTCTGCCCAATCAACAAATGGGCATGATCCGGGCGGTTATTTATGGTGATCAGCTTCTGCCTCTTGCCGGTAACAATCCCGGTGATGTACTCTTGTAATTCGTCATTGTGACTGGGATAGATGAGGTTCTGGCGCCCTTGAACCGCGAAAACCAGGTGAATATAAATCTGAGTATATGTGTTGGCCATTCGGATATCGCTCCTACGGAGCTAGCGGGGGTGGGTTAGTAAGTTGGCTATATAGATTCCACTCCCAAGGGAGTTGGGGGATGTGACCTTCAAATGCTATCACGAACGAATAGAAGCATTCCCATCATCTTGTTCCGACCCCCTGCTCTCCTGCGCAAAAATCTCTTATGAATTTCTTCTGTAACGCCTCCCAAAGAGATCTCGTCGCTGGGTAAAGCATCGGGATGTCCTGAGCTGCCTGTTTCCGGGCTCTCCCGGAATTTTCCACCCTTTTCGGTTTCGCAGCGCTGCCATGGGGTTCGGCTTATCCTGAACATCGTGATTATCATCTTGCAAAAAGTATGGAGGAATTTCGCCCATGAATGAGTCCGTGCGTGGTGTCAAACAGATCCAACGAATTCTGTTTCACGAGTATGCGATCGCCCTCTTTCTCACATTCTCTTTGGCCATGGTTTCATCATCGACTCTCCACGCCGCGGCGAAGATGGGGCGCACTACACCCCCGACCGCGAACGACGAGGAGTACGGGAAGAAGATCAAGGAATTCACCACCGAGTCCCGCTTCAATACCGAATTCACCAATCATTTGCCGGCCTCCTCAACCGTCACTGCCCCCGATAAGTTCCTGGGATACGTCATTGGAACGCCCAAAAAACTCACCCATGTCGACAAGATCAACGCGTATATGCGGGAGCTGGAGCGCACCGCGCCGAAGCGCGTCAAGGTCCTTTCCATCGGAAAGAGTGA
>JBAVHJ010000610.1:0-6455 GCA_049685715.1 Terriglobia bacterium
CTTGTTGCCTTATGCTTGTTGTTTGAGCCTTTGTTAATGAGCTTCTCTGCAATTCGCACCACCCCTTCCAGCTCCTCGACCACGAAACGATCGTTAAGAACCAAACGCAAAGCCTCGAAAAAGGCCGCGTCCGCTTCCACAAAATTGACAAAAAGTACGGTTGCCAAGCGCCGTCGCGGAAGGATTCGAGTCGTCGACCCGACCATCGGCGACGTGGTGGACGGCGAGGATCTGACGGTGCGCCGTGCCTCCGTTGAGGGACTGGGTCATATCGACGGCAGCGTCGTTGTGGCGGATCCGTCTAATGGCAGGATTCTCTCTATTGTGAACCAGAAGCTGGCCCTGGGCTCCGCCTACCAGCCCTGCTCCACCTTCAAGCTGCTGGTCTCGCTGGCCGGTCTTTCCGAGGGGGTATTCAGCAAAGACTCGGAGTTTAAATGCCCCACTCACCACCGCGGGTATCTCAATTTGACTGATGCGCTGGCCTATTCGTGTAACGAGTATTTCCAGAATGTGGGCGAGCGCCTCGGGTTTGATCGGGTCAAGCGATACGCCCAGCAGTTTGGCTTCGGGGAGCTCGCCGGTCTCGATATCAAAGGTGAGCGGTCGGGGTATTTTCCCAGCGAAATCGAGGAGGAATGGGTACGAAAACTCTCCAGCCACGGCCAATTCATCGAAGTGACCCCGCTGGAAATGACCGCCTTTGTCTCTTCATTGGCCAACGGAGGGACGCTTTATTACCTGCAATATCCACGCAGTGAGGACGAAGTAGCGAACTTCGAACCGAAAATTAAGAGACAACTGGACATATCCAATCTGTTGCCGGATCTGAAGGAAGGGATGAGCGGATCGGTTACCTACGGTTCGGGCAAGCATGCCTACGATCCGCTGGAGCCCGTTTATGGAAAAACAGGGAGCTGCAGTGGACAGGGAACCCACTTGGGCTGGTTTGTTTCCTATGCCGGAGATTCTGAACACCAGCTCGTCATCGTGGTGCTGACTCGCGGATCTTTGCGTACGGAGGGTCCTTTTGCCGCCGGGGTCGCCGGAAGAATATATCGCGAACTTTCACAACAGAAATACTTCGCGAGGCGGGATGAGAAAACGAATCCCACGAGCGTCGCTAACGACATTGACTCTCCAAACAACCGCATCAACCAGCGCTGATAGAAAATAGGCACAGACCCAATCGAATCAGATAGTTGCCTTAAGGTAAAGGATACCGCCCCGAGAAACCAAGGCCATGAACCTGGGCTTCTCGGGGCGGTTTTGTTTGAAGCGGAGTTCAGAGATTGAGTACTCATTTGGAGTGCGCAAGCTTGCTTGCCCTTGGGTTGGACGCAGGTTGCTGCTCCGAAGAGATATGCGCGAAGCAAGCTTCACCCTGAAAGCGGCAGGAAGCTCCCGCACTCCAAATGGGCCCTCAATAGATAGGCCTATAATTCCATGTCTTGGGGAACAGTTTTGCGGGCGTCAAACTCAGCAGCGAACTCAACGGAGCTGAGGCTCCGCCGCTTCACAAATCCTCCCTCCTGAGTCGGGGAGATTAGGCCTTTGGCTTTGCAGGCTCCTGGCCCTGGTGTTCAGCACACCACTTCGAATTGATCTCGATGTACTTCTGATGTTGCTCCGGCAGTTCGTCCAACGGAAAAATGGCCTGCGGAGGGCATACGGGCTGACAGGCTCCACAATCGATGCACTCATCGGGATGGATCACCAACTGTTCTCCGGCATCGTAAAAACACTCTACAGGGCACACCGCCACGCACGCGGTATCCTTAACTCCGATGCATGGCTCAGCGACAATATATGCCATAGATTCTCTCCTTTGAAAATAGGTCGAGCGAATTATTCGACGCTCACTGAAATATCATAACCAGAATCGGCTAGGTTAATTTCCCATGGGGCGGTTGTCAAGTTCTATGACTCAAGTCATAGGTGGACTAAGCTGCTGAAGGGCGGGCCTTCGCAAACAATCGCCAGCTGCCTGGGAGAAGTAATGCCGCCAAGACGACTTTATACACATCACCAATCAAAAAGGGCCAAAATCCCAGGTTGAGGGCTTGCATCCAGTCCACTCGCATGACCCATTTCAGCCAAGGAACACCCACTGCAAAGATGGCCGCACTCCCCAAGATCATCATCACCAGCGCGGATCCCAGGCGTTTTCCGTAACCCCGGTCAGCCATCCACCCGACCACCGCAGCCGCCGCGATAAACCCCACCAGAAACCCGCCGGTCGGCCCGAGCAGCCGGGCGATCCCCCAAGTACTTCCCGGAGCGAAAACAGGCAACCCCGCAAATCCCTGGGCAAGATAAAGCAGTTGAACTGATATCGCCATTCGCATTCCGAGGAGACCCGCCAGGATGAGCACTGCAAAGGTTTGAGCTGTCACCGGGACTGGCGTGAACGGGAGGGGCAACGACAGTCGCGACGACAGCCCCATCAACCCGCTGCAGGCGAGAACGAGAAGACTTTTCGTGAAAAAATCGACGTCTGGAAAAGCAATTTCAAAGAAGTTAGTACGCCGCAGAGTTAAGGTTGGATTCATGAAAACCTCGGGAAGAGATGCGAAAAGTCACTCCACAACCTGCCAATGAGACTTCAGATTCTAAGCAATGCAAGAACTTGATCGATTCATCCCTCAAAAATTGAATTGCGATGATAGACCGAGCCCTATGAATTTGCAACGGCTTTTCAGAAAAGGAGGTGCCAGCAACCCGTGGACAGATGCCTGTGGTCAGCTTTGAACCTTGAACCTTGAATTCAGAACTCTTCTCTTCCCCTTTACGGAAATATCTTCAAGGCCGTTTCGCGCAAGATCTTTCTCATGGTCACCGCAGAAAGGGGCAACTGCTTGAATTGATCCAAGACGGTTTTCATCGACGGAACGCCCGGACCCGGCCAGTCACTTCCAAAAACCGTCTTATCCGCAATTTCTTCCAGGCGCGGAAAGTACTCCAGTAACTTCTTCGGAGGGATTCCTGAGATTTCCAGATAAACATTCTCAAATCGCCGTACCAGGAAAAAGGCCTCGTTCATGTAAAGCGGCCGCCCCCCGTGTGCCAGCAGGATTTTAAGCCGGGGAAAATCCCCGGCCACGTCATCAATATCCATCGGATGGCTATATTTGTTCCGTGCACCCGGGAAGATGGAGGTTCCTGTATGGATGGTCACGGGGACACCAAAAGCTTCCGCCTTGGCGTAAATGGTTCTGAGCGCTTCATCTCCCTGGGCATAATCATTGGCATGAATCAGCTGGTGCGGGGGATGGATCTTAATAGCGCGCACACCCAGTTTTCCACAAATATAGTCCATCTCTGCAGCAGCATCTTCGGTGAAGCGGGGATGAACCGAACCGAACGGGATCAGGCGGTCGGGAAACCCCTGGCAATATCGAACGACCCACTCATTCACTTCCCGGGTAAAACCCAGCAGATCGGGACTGACATAGTTGATCAAACCGGCCTTCTCAATCCCTGCCTCATCCATCAGCTCAACAAACCGGCGGGGCTCACGACAGCAGGCGAGCGCCTGATCAAATCCCTTCTGAGTCCGCCGCATGGTCTCGAGCATCGCCGGCTTCAGCATGCTCCAGTCAGTGACGTGGACATGAAGATCAATGGCTTTAATGCTCACGATTCCTCACTCTCCATCAGAGATCCAAATTCCAAGCTCCAAGGTCCAAATTCCAAATAAATTCCAAATTCCAAAAGACCAAAGAGCAAGGCGGTTTTCTTTTTCTGGAATTTGGGCTTTGGAATTTATTTGGAATTTGGTACTTGGAATTTGGATTTTCCTTCTTAAAAGTCTCACCGGCTCGAAAACGCCAACGCCAGGCGGTCGGCGAGGCGCGGCGCGAGGTGTTGAACTGCAGCAAGGAGCCATCCGGCTCGAGGAATGACCACTTCTCGTTTGTGCTTCCAAACCCCCTGGACGACAGCTCGGGCCACGTCTTCAGGGGCCAAGCCCCGGGCAGACCACGAAGGGTTCTGAATCGGTTTGTATTTTATGGCATGGGGTTGAAACTCGGTCCGTACACGGCCGGGGCACACCGTCAGCACCTCCACATGCTTCTCTTTCAACTCCATCCTAAGGGCATTTGAAATTGAATTCAAAGCGTGTTTGGTCGCACAGTAGGCGCCCATCCCGGGAAAGTCCACCTTCCCCAAAATCGAAGAGATGTTGATGATGATTCCTGCCTGTTGCCGTTCGAAATAGGGCATCACTGATTGAATGGCCCACAGAGGTGCCCAAAAATTAAGTTTCATGACCGCTTCAAAGTCTTCAAAATCGACGGTCGCCAATGGGGCATAGAGCCCCCGCCCGGCATTATTGACCAGAATATCGATGCGGCCAAAATGCGAAGCCGCTTCTTCCACCGCGGCCTTCAGAGACTCCCGATGGGTTAAATCGCAGGTCAGGGCAAGGGCGTCCACGCCGATTTGGCGCAATTGATCAGAGAGCGACTGCAACCGATCGGTGCTCCGCGCCATGGCAGCAACATGGGCGCCTTGCTTGGCAAATTCAACGGCAATGGCGCGCCCAATCCCGTACGAAGCGCCCGTGATAAGTGCAACCTTATTCTGGAACTTCATCAAAATAACTCCCCTCAAACTTCAATGGGGCAGTTCGTCAAAGCTTTGACTCAGCCGCCCCAGGAGGATTGAATTAAACTGCGACCCGCAAATTGGTTGGCGGATGTGGGAAGGTATACTATGAGATATTGAGAGGATTTAAAAGGGGAAACCTAGGAAAAGTTCTCTTGAAACGGGTGTAACTTCAAAGGACGTCAAAGCGGCAGGGGCGAGAAAAATGGGTTTAACCCTCCGCTTCCTTTGACACGTTTTGCTTTTTCGCCCTTGCCGTTTTGTTTGCCGGTCCGAAGCTCGCGATGGCCGTCTCTTCATCATCAAAGACTTCGAATACTCTATCCAGCCGGGTGATTTTCAGGACTTCCCGCACGCGCGGATTGGGTTTGAGAAGCTTGAAGGCTCCTCCCTCCTTGGACACTCCTGCCTGACTGCTGACCAAAAACCCGATTCCTGTCGAATCAACGAAGGGGACTTTCGACATATCCACCAAAATGCTTCTCATCCCCATGTTGAGCACATCCTTCACTTTATCCTTCAAATAGACTGATTCGCCGCCGACAATGAACTTTCCTTCCAGCCGCAGAACGCAAATTTCTCCCACAACCTGCAAAGTAATCTTCAAGGGTAAGTCCTCCGAAAAAGGTGTACCGAAACATCAGAAGGGAATATCAAGTTACTCTGCCCGCCCGTCGCCGGTCAAGCATTTCCTTCAATGCGACAATCCTTGGGGATCCATCCCAAATCCCAGATGAATCTCCCCCGCTGCTCCGAGCAGCACCCGCATTCGGGCTCAAAAGCCGATGTTTCTACTCGCTCAGGATTTCTTGAACTGCTTCATCATCATGTCGCAATCTTTTTTCAACTGCGTGGCCGCGTCGATCTTCTTCTTGTCTCCCTTGTCCTTGAGCAGGTCGAGGCTTTCCGTGACCGTCTTATTGGTCCTGTCACAAAACATCTTGAAATTTGTCAGCTCGTTCAACTGGAATCGATCGAACAAGACATCCTGCTCGTGCAGGATCTTCGCCATGGCAAACAAGAAATCGCCCAGATCAACGCTCACCGAGCCCGTTGCAAACAGCGCCTTTGCCTTGGCACGGTCATCCCCCGCCCCCGCCAACTCTGTAAGCACGGTGAGGACCCCGTTCTTCAATTCCTCTTCTTCGTCCTTGCGCCGCTCTTCATCCGCGATCAGCATCCCTTTTTTTACCTTTTCGAGGGAAATACGGGGCCCCGCCTCAACCTGGGGATAAACCCCCTGGTAGGAGACGGGCTTGGTCTTATCCATCTTCTTACTGTAGGCATCGAGCGATTCAACGAAATTCAAAATATTGGCTTTTTGCCGGCGGTAGTAGTCGAAGGCAGTGTTACGAAACGTACCCTTAATGCGCACGTCGCGCGTCGCCATTCTGCCGTCAGCAAATGCCTTTCCAAGCTGGCGGCATCCCTCTGCCAAACCCCCATAAATGGTGATTTCCATGATGGCGGCACTGCCGGCCAATTCATGATTGGGAGTGTCGCGCAGAATTTTCGAGGTGTATTCAAGCGCCTTTTCATACCTTGCTGACGAGAATTCCCGCTTTGCGAGTTCAAATCGCCCTTCCGGGGTGGCGGGGTTCGGTTGATTTGAACTACCCGAGCAGGAGAGCATAAAGAGGATTAACAAAAGATTGATGACCAGGATGCAGGAACGCTTATGAGCAAAACCATTCTCCAGTTTCATCTCCGCCTCCAAAACAGTTCAAGTTTGTCTTGCGGGTTCACCATGAATTTCGAGATTGTATGGGATCGACAACCAAGGTTTACGCTCCGGCGAAGTTCGGTCGGGCACCGGCCGGGGAATTCACAGGCAGCTCCCCTCC
>JBAVHJ010000611.1:0-2728 GCA_049685715.1 Terriglobia bacterium
TATACTATCCTGTCACGAGATTGAACCCCGCACTCGGGGATAGTGAATTCGCATATCGTCAAGGTTGCTCACCGCCGGTTTTGACCTAATCCAAACAGGATCACCTCTCTCAGGGTTTCCATTGCGCGAACGACTCGAATTTTATTTGGCCGCCACCGTGTTGAAGTTGCTCACCTGGCTGCCGCGGCCTCTCACCCGAGGGGTCACTCAGCTCATTGGGTTTCTGGGATACTGTCTTGCCGGTCGGTTGCGGCATGTCGCCAACTTCAACCTGAGCCTTGCGCTTCCCGGTCTCACCCAGACAGAGCGTCGCCGGATCGTGAAGGGGGTGTTCAAGAATCTTGCCCGCCTCCTCGCGGAATTCAGCCAATTCCCCAAGTTCACGCTACAGAACATTGAGAAGATTGTGATCTATGATGGGTTTGAGAACTATGCCAAGGCAAAAGAGCAGGGGAGGGGCGTTTTGATCATGACGGCCCATTTTGGCGCTTGGGAATTGGCCTCGTTCGCGCACTCTGTCTATGGATATCCCCTTAAGTTCCTCGTGCGACCTCTCGATAATCCGCGGGTGGATACACTGATCATGCAATACCGCCAGATGGCCGGAAATAAGGGAATCGACAAGCGCAATTCCATGCGCGAGATTCTGCGTACGCTCCGCCGTAACGAGGTGGTGGGGATTCTGATCGACCAGAATGCCTCTCGTGAGGAGGGAGTATTCGCGGATTTCTTTGGCATTCCGGCATCCACTACCGCCGGTCTGGCGACCCTGGCGATGCGCACCGGGGCTGCGGTGGTTCCAGGATTGCTGATCTGGGACGAGCGGATCAAGAAACATCGTCTCCGCTTTGAGCCTTCCGTCCCCCTGCAGGACACGGGAAATTTTCAAGTCGATGTGGTCGCCAATACCGCCCGGTTCAATCGGGTTCTCGAGGAAAAAATCCGGGCCTACCCCGATCAATGGCTATGGGTTCATCGCCGTTGGAAGACGCGGCCGGAGGGCGAACGGGCCCTTTACGGGTAAAGCAGAGTCTCAAGAGGGCCCCACTCCCCAGTCCGGGGATGTGACGACAGGCTGGATTCATGAAAGAAACGGAAATCTTAATCGTTGCGGGCGAAGCCTCGGGCGAAATGTATGCGGCCCAACTCGTTCGAGAAATTCAAAAGCAGGCCCGGAAACCTGTCGCCTTCTTTGGCTGTGCCGGCCCGGCGATGCGCCGGGAGGGGGTGGAGGCTGTGGTCACGGTTGAAGAAATATCCGTCCATGGCTTTGTTGAGGTGCTTTCCCATCTGGAGCATTTGTTTGACGGGTTCCTGCGGCTTGTGACCGCCGCCGAGCGCCGAAAGCCCGATCTGGTGATCTTGGTCGATTTTCCGGACTTCAATATTCGACTTGGCTCTCGACTTAAATCCTTGGGAGCACGCATCATCTACTTCATCAGTCCTCAGTTCTGGGCCTGGCGCCGGGGCCGGCTCTCGGTCCTGCGAGAATTGATTGATGAAATGATCTGTATTCTTCCTTTCGAGAGGCAGTTCTACCAGGATGCGGGAATACCCGTAGAATACGTCGGGCACCCCCTGGTGGAAATGCTGGAAGTGGAATGTGGACCCGAGGAATTTTATTCAAAATTTGAGATCGATCCCAATCGCCCGCGGATTGCCTTGTTGCCCGGGAGTCGAAAAAACGAGATTCGGCACAATTTGATTCCCCTTCTCGAGACGGCTTGCCGCCTTCGATCTCTTCGACCTGAGGTCCAGTTCGTCCTGGCCGCCTCCTCAACCGTGGGAATGGATTTCATCACCGGGGCGATTGCAGGATGGGAACGCGCCGCCAATCAGACCGCGCCCGTGAAAGTGATCGAAGATTGCCCGCGCGGGGCCATGAAGTATTCCAGCCTTGCCGTGGTCTCTTCCGGAACAGCCACCCTCGAGGCCGCACTCCTGGGAGTGCCGTTGATCTGTGTCTACAGGGTGGCTCCCCTAAGCTGGTGGATCGGGCAAAAGCTGATTGACGTCGATTACTACTGTCTTGTAAATTTGATTTTGAAACGTCCCGTAGTTCCCGAGCTTTACCAGTCGGATTTCTCACCCCAGGCCCTGGAGAGGGAAGTCCTGAACCTGCTCGACAATACGGCTGTGTCCCAAGCCATGCTCAAGGAGTTTGCAGCGTTGCGAGCTATTCTGGCGACGGACCATTCACCTATGGGGAGAGCAGCTCAAATTGTTTTGTCTCGTTTGGAAACTCCAAGGGCCAAAGTTGAATCCAAGCAGGTGACTCTGGCACCGGCCTCGGCGGTGTCAGGCATCCCGGAATGAAAGAAGGGTCAATGCTTCTGAATCGAAGGTTGCATAAGCGCATGTTGGCAACATTCTGTTTCTCACTCTGTTTCCACGGCGCCGTCCCGACGATAGCCAAGGAAGTGGAAGATCCTCGCGGGCGAATCGACATCAAGAGCTATGTGATCGATGCCACCCTCAATCCGGCCGCACACCAGCTGGATGCCAAGGTGAAGATCCAATTTGCCGTGCTCGAGAGCAATGTCTCTCGCCTGGATTTTGATTTTAATGCCAACCTGGTCCCGACGCGGGTGGTAGACGAAAAGAACCGGCCTGTCCGGTTCGATCAGGATGCCGAAGCCTCCAAACTTCACATCGAACTCGACGCGCCGATCAGCAAACCGCAGGAAGGCGTGCTGGTTTTTGAGTATCGCGGCACATTGAACAAGAG
>JBAVHJ010000612.1:0-2650 GCA_049685715.1 Terriglobia bacterium
AATCGCCTCCACAATGAATGGCTGATGAGGACAACCTCTTTCCCTCCGGGCTGCCCTTCTCCGCGAATGAAGGTGCGGCCCATGGAGGGTTTCACTCCCAGGACATTGAAGAAATTCCAGGAGACTCGGGCCGAGGCAATCTGCTCCGGATCGCCCCGGCCGGTTAGGTTGAAGACCTCGCTCGTGAAGGCGGCCAACCCGGAAAACGAATGATTGGCATCGCGGAGCAAAGTGAAACGTGGATAAGAGAAGGGTCCCACCTGGTCGGCTGCATTCGCCTGCGCCGCGTAAACGAACACCAAACGGCTGGAATCGTCATACGGGAGCGAACGCAGCAAAACCGCATTGATCACCGTGAAGATGGCCGTGTTGGAGCCGATACCGAGCGCCAGCGTCATGATCGCGATGGCTGAGAAGGCCGGATTCTTCACCACCATTCGCAGGCCGTACCGAACATCGCGAAGCAATTGTTCAACCATGCGCGCGGCCCGGTTCAATGTTTTGTCTGCCAACTCATCAGGCAAAAGGTAATTCCTCCGGTTAAATTAAAAGACCAGCCTAAGGCGCGCCTCGAGATATTTCTCCCCGCTGGAATCGGCCCCTTCCTCCAGCCAATCGAGGAATCGGCGGAATGCTCCTGCATTGAGTGTCCAATCCTTCTTCAAGTCTCTCTTGGCAATCATAGGTTCTTCCTTTCTTCGGCAGCGATTCTACACTCGCTTCTAGACACACCTCAAGGGCGCAATGAAGACCTTGCCGTTTAGATCGGGCGATTAAAGGCACCCCTGAACAGGGAAGAATTGCGAATACATAGCGCCCGATTTTAAATTTCCTCGAAACTATCAGTCACCTCCATACGTCTAATTAAGTTGAACTTGAGCCCTGGGTCGATTTGTGTCTCTATAGGTTTCCTTCCACTGTGATCCAATTCCGGACGAGCCGGAAGAAATGGAATTTTATTAAGAATCCATGAACCCGGGAAACCTTCGAAGATGCGCTCCAAGCTGCGGCGCGAACACCACACTGTTCTCAAGCTAAAGATTTCTAACTTCCTATCTTCCTGGCCTCCTAATAGATTTTGTTGTCATTGTGCCCATTAAACTTCATTGATAAACCTAAAGGAGAGACTTGTATGAAAACTGTCTGGTCCCTGACTTATCTTGCAGCCATTGTACTGTTGCTCTTTTTGTCCGGCACGGTCCTGCAGGCCGCCCCACCCGAAACGCGCTTGATGCGCTTCCCCGACATCTGGCACGACCAGGTGGTATTCGTCTACGCGGAAGACTTATGGGTGGCCTCAACCCAGGGCGGATCGGCGCGCCGTCTGACCTCCCATCCCGGCGACGAGCTCTTCCCCAAGTTTTCTCCTGACGGCAAATGGATTGCCTTTACCGGCCAGTACGGAGGAAATTCCGATGTTTATGTGGTCCCTTCTGCGGGCGGTGAACCTAAACGCCTTACCTACCACCCCAGCTTCAACATGGTCCTGGGATGGTCGCCCGACGGCCGCGTTCTGTTTCGTTCCAACCGGGCGAGCGAGCTGCCGGATTACGACCGCCTGTTCTTGATATCGCCCGAGGGTGGAGTGCCGGAGATGCTAAGCGTCCCACGCGCTTCACTGGCCAGCTTCGCCCCGGACCGACAGCGGATTGCTTACAATTTCACCTCGCAGGAATTCCGCACCTGGAAGCGCTACCGCGGTGGCTGGAAGAGCCCCATCGCCATCTTCGACCTCAAAAAACACACCTTCGATCCCCTGCCGACAACTGAAGCTATGGACATGTTCCCCATGTGGTACGGCAACGCGATCTATTTCATTTCCGATCGCGACGGTGTGATGAACCTCTATCGTTACGACTTGGCTGACAAGAAAACCTCCCAGCTGACGCACTACACTGAGTTTGACATCAAGTGGCCCAGCCTGGGAGGCGATGCGATCGTTTACGAAAATGGAGGCCTGCTTTATGAATATGACCTGAAAAAGAACCAGGCGCAAAAGATCCCGATTTACGTGGGCAGTGACGAGGTGGCGGCGCGGCCGGAGTTTGTGAATGTCGGCGGCCGCCTCGACTGGTATGACATCTCGCCGTCCGGCGCGCGGGCCCTGTTTTCAGCCCGCGGAGAGGTGTTTACCGTGCCAGCCGAGCATGGCAGCCCGCGCAACTTGACCAACAGTCCCGGCTTCCATGAACTGCACCCGGTCTGGTCTCCTGACGGTAAATGGATCGCTTATTTCTCGGATCGCGCGGGCGAGTACGAGATCTACATCCGACCCCAGAAGGGCGGAGACGAGGTTGCCATTACTCACGATGGAGCGGCCACCCGGTACCGATACAATCTCGCCTGGTCACCCGATTCCAAGAAACTCGCATACTCCGACAAGAAGTTGCGGCTTTGGTATGTCGACATCGAGAAGAAGCAACCGGTCCTGGTCGACACCGCGGAGTTCCAGACCCGGATGCCTGCATCCTGGTCGCCTGACAGCCGCTGGCTCGCATACGCAAAACCCGTCAATGGCTCCGGCAAGGATTTAGTTTTCCTATACTCGCTCGAGCAGCAAAAGGTCCACCAGATCAGCGACGGGTTCTACGATGACAGCAGCCCGGTGTTTGATCCCGACGGAAAGTACCTCTACTTCCTTTCAGATCGC
>JBAVHJ010000613.1:0-4971 GCA_049685715.1 Terriglobia bacterium
ACCTTGGGCTGGTGAATGAGTTCCGCAGCGGGAGGATTGGGTTAATTTGGAGTGCGCAAGCTTGCTTGCGCTTTGGTTTGGTAGGGCTTGCAGCCTAGAGAGAATGTGCGCGAAATAAGCCTCGGGCTGCGAAAGCGGTCCACCGCGGCGCATTCCAAATAGTCCCTGATTCCCCGGGTCACGGCGATGGATCAACCGCCTTTGCTTTCCTGCTTCGCGAATGCCAGATGAGGTACGCGGGGGCGCCTAACAGCACTATGCCCAAGCCCACCAACGCGTTGAGGGGTTCCGCAAAAACCGTATTGCCCACCAGGGCCGCGGCAGCCAGAATGAAGAGTAGGGGTGTCCAGGGATATCCGGGAACACTGTAAGGGCGAGATGCCTTCGGTTGACGCCTTCGATAAACAAAAATCGATGCCGCAGCCAGAGCGTAGAAAATCCAGGCGATGAAGATGACATAGGTCAACAATTGCTCAAAGGTGCCGCTTAACGCCAGGACAATAGACCACACGGAACTTGTGACAATGGCAAACGCGGGGGTCCCAAACCGGGGATGCACTTCAGCCAACCGTTTGAAGAAAATTCCGTCGGCAGCCATCGCATAATAAACCCGCGTGGCGGTGAGGACGGTGACATTGGTAGCGCTGAAGATGGAGATGAGAATTGCCAGCGCCACCAACTTCGCAGCCGCCGGCGTGAAGATGACCGCCATGGAAGCCGCCGCCACACTGTCGGACCGGGCTACAGCCACCGGACCAATCCCCGCCAGGTACGCCACATTGGCCAACATGTACAGAGCAACGCACGCCGCGGTTCCAGCGGTGAGCGCGCGGGGAAAGTCCCGTTGTGGATTCAGCGTTTCACCGGCACTGTAAGTTCCAAACTGCCAACCTTCGTATGCCCACAGGACGCTGACCATCGCCACGCCAAAGCCGGAGGCGAGCGCCCCGGAAATATGCAGCGGCCAGAGGTAGGGCCTTGATCCGGCGAACCCGTGGCCGAGCCAAAGCAGCGCGATGCTCATTCCGAGAATCGCCGCCACTTTGACCGCCGTCGTCCAATTGGTCAGATCGGCACTCCGGCGCGTGCCCCACACGTTCACCACCATAACGACCAGGAGCATCGCAGCGGCAATCAGCTTGGCCATCACCGGGGTCAAGGGAACAATCTCACCCAGGTAAGCGCTGAAGGCCACGGCGAGTGTGGCGTTGGTTCCGCTGCTCGTGACAAAGAAGAGCGTCCAGCCAAACATGAATGCAAAGAACTTCCCGAAACAGTCACGGATGTAAACATACAAGCCGCCTGCCGACGGGTTCATCGCGCTCAATTCGCCGTATGTTAGGGCGCCGAGCAGCGAGAGAATTCCCCCCACCAGCCAGACCAGCAGCGCCACACCCATTGATCCGCCGACTTGCCTTATCACCGGTCCGGGAACAAGAAAAATTCCCGATCCGATGACGGACCCGATGGTGATGAGCGTGAGATCACGGAAGCCCAGGGTTCGGGTTAACTGGGGCATTCGAGGGAACCTTTGAAGATGAGATGTCTAACCAGAGGTGACACTCATTTAACTGTAATCAAACCGTTGTTCTTTCCACGGATCGCCGTACATGTGATAGCCGTTCTGTTCCCAGAAGCCGGGACGATTGCTGGCCATGAACTCGATTCCGCGGACCCATTTCACACTTTTCCAGAGATAAAGATGAGGCACGACCAGTCGCAAGGGGTAACCGTGCTCGGGCTCCAGATCCGCGCCATCGGCACGGAGGGCAAACATGACGTGGTCACGCAGCAAGTCCTCAAGCGGGGCGTTGGCGGTGAACCCTTGTTCCGCGTGCACCAGGACAAAGCGGGCTTGCGGCCGCGGCTTGACCAATTCTTGAATGACCTTGAACGGCACCCCTTCAAAGCGCATGTCGAAACGAGACCAGCGGGTGACGCAATGGATATCCACCGTCATCTCCACCTTCGGAAGCGCCATGAATTCGCTCCAGCTAAAGCGAGTGGGGTTCTCGACGAGCCCGGCCACGCGAAAATCCCATCGCGAGGGATCGAATGGCGGCACATCGCCATAGTGGAGGACCGGCCACTTCTCAGTTAACGACTGCCCCGGCGGCAGCCGATGCGACGCTTGCATTTCTGCTTCTTTTCTCTTCCGTTCGGAGTTAAACATCCTGCTCCGTCACCTCTTCATATTTGAAGCCGCTTATTGTACATTAATCCATCAGGCCCGCATCAATATTCCCGGGAAAAGGAGTTTGCCCTTGCTCCAATTCCTCCAGTCATGCGATAAAGAGATTTAAGCTCAACCCGAATATCAGGGATCTGCAATGTCGCTCCATCTGATCGACCATCTTACCGATGAGCAAATCCTGGATCTGGACCACCTCTACCAGGCGGAATGGTGGACCCGAGGCCGCCAGTTGCCGGACATTCGAAAAATGCTGGAAAACACGGATGTGCTCGCCGCCTTTTGCGACTCCGACAGTCAAAGGCTCATCGCCTTTGCCCGCGTAATCACCGATTACACTTACAAAGCTTTGATCCTGGACGTCATTGTGGATGCCTCTTACCGGGGGAAAAATTTGGGTCGCGCTCTGATGGACGCGATTGTCGCACACCCGCGGTTGAAAAGTGTTAAGCACTTCGAGCTTTATTGCCTTCCTGAATTGGTGTCATTTTACAAGAAATGGGGATTTACCGATGAACTGGGTGAGCTGCGGTTCATGCGGAGAGTAAAGCCCGTCCAAGCACCCTGATTTGACAGGAAAAGACGCCAGGGCACAAAGCATGTGGAGTCACTAACAGGGGGTCTCTCGAATGTCTGAAACTAAAATCGCACCCTACGGCTCCTGGAAATCGCCCATCACCTCGGATCTCATCGTCGCGGGCACGGTCGGGCTTGGTGAAATTACGCTGGATGGCGAGGACATATACTGGATTGAGAGTCGCCCCACGGAAGGCGGACGCCAGGTCCTAGTCAAACGAACTCCCGACGGGCGAAAAACGGACATCACCCCTCCGCCCTTCAATGTCCGGACGCGAGTTCATGAGTACGGAGGCGGCGCCTACGTTGTGATTAAGGGCACCCTCTACTTTTCGAATTTTGCCGATCAGCGGGTTTATGAGCAACGGCCCGGCGAGCCGCCTCGCCCCCTCACGCTTGCCGTCGACATCCGCTATGCCGACGCCATTTTTGACCCGCACCGAGACCGCTTGATCAGCGTCCGCGAAGACCACACCGTCGAAGGGCGTGAGGCGGAGAATTCCATCGTCGCCGAAGGGACAAAACAGGTGGTTCACACTGCGGCGACGAGTGGGACCGTCGTGATGTCCGGGGATCAAGTGCTCGTTTCCGGCAACGATTTCTATTCCTCTCCGCGCCTTAACCCCGACGGGACCCGGCTTGCCTGGCTTTCCTGGAACCACCCGAATATGCCCTGGGATGGAACAGAATTGTGGGTGGGCGAGGTCAATCAGGACGGGTCATTGGGTCACAATCACCGGATCGCCGGCGGCGTTGACGAATCAATCTTTCAGCCGGAGTGGTCGCCAGACGGCTCACTCTACTTCGTCTCAGACCGCACCGGGTGGTGGAATCTCTATCGCTGGGGCCCCGATCGTATTGAACCGATGTGCGAGATGCCTGCGGAATTTGGCTTGCCCCAGTGGGTCTTCCGATACTCAACCTACGCCTTCGAAACTGCCGATCGCATCATCTGCACGTTGAACCAGGACGGGAACTGGCGCCTCGGCATACTGGATACAAGAACCAAGCGGCTTGATCCCATCGATACCCCTTTTACTGAAATCCGATATGTGCGGGCTGCTCCGGGAAAGGCAGTGTTTTGGGCTGGCTCGCCCGTCGAAGGCTCATCGATTATCCAGCTTGACCTTGCCACGCATCACATGGAGGTCCTACAGCGTTCAAGCCACATCAAGATCGATCCCGAGTATCTATCCATCCCCCAGACGATCGAATTCCCGACGGAACATGGACTCACGGCCTATGCCTTTTACTATCCCCCAAAAAATCGAGACTTCTCTGCGCCGACTGGTGAAAGACCTCCGCTCCTGGTCAAAAGCCATGGAGGGCCGACGGCAGCCACGACAGCCGTCCTGAATCTTGGGATCCAATACTGGACGAGCCGCGGGTTTGCGGTACTGGACGTCAATTACGGGGGCAGCACCGGATATGGGCGCGCCTACCGCCAACGCCTGAACGGCCTGTGGGGGATCGTGGATGTGGACGACTGCGTGAATGGGGCGCGTGATCTTGTGACGCGCGGCGAGGTCGATGGACAGCGGCTTGCCATAGACGGCGGAAGTGCCGGAGGTTATACCACGCTCTGCGCTTTGACCTTCCGCGACATTTTCAAGGCAGGCGCCAGCTACTACGGCATCAGCGATCTGAAGGTCATGGATGAGGACACGCACAAATTTGAGTCGCGCTACTCCCACAGCCTGCTGGGATCTTTTCCCGCGAAAGAGGAAATCTATCATGACCGGTCACCGATCCATTTTATCGACCGGCTGTCCTGCCCGATCATCCTCTTTCAGGGTCTCGAGGATAAAATCGTCCTCCCAAACCAATCGGAGATGATGTTCGAAACCCTACGGAAGAAAGGGTTGCCGGTGGCCTATCTTCCTTTCGAGGGCGAGCAGCATGGATTCCGTCGCGCCGAAAACATCAAACGGGCCCTGGATGCGGAGTTGTATTTCTTCTCCCGGGTCTTTGGATTCGAACTGGCCGATCCGGTGGAGCCAGTGAAGATAGAGAATCTGTAGGTTTTGAGGAAACAAAAGGGACAGACACCGGCTTTGGTGCCATTCCTGCGAAGCTTCTTAAGAAAAGGTGTCTGTCCCTGACTTCAAGGAGATCCACAAATTTCAAGGGATTGGGTCGCAGGCATGGCAAAAAGCGCCATGCCCGCGGCACCCCGGATGGAATGTGACCACATAGTTCATCAG
>JBAVHJ010000614.1:0-5377 GCA_049685715.1 Terriglobia bacterium
TTCAGGGATTGGGTTAATTCAGATTACCCATTCTTTAACTTAGTGCCATTACAGACGCCACCCATTAGTGAGCCCGGTCAATGAAAGATAGGCTGCGGTCTCGTACCAAGCAAGAGGGGCTGATCAAACCCCTAGCCGGTTCTGAGAAAGCGGTCCGCCTCGGCGGACCGCACTCCAAAAAAGCAGGGTCATCCCCCTAGTTATCCTGATTATTTTGTTTGTTGGCAGCGTGGTCTTGAGATCAACGACTGAATTTAATTCCCAGGTTCTTTTCGACTTCCTCGGTGGGGACCATGTCGATGGCGTCCCACGGGCACCCATCCAGGAAAGCGCCATCGGGACCCTTGCTGGTGCATTTTTTGCAGCCAATGCAAGTTTGCGGGTCCACTTCAATGCGGCCGAATGGAGGGTGCTCTTCGTCGGGGACCCAATACATGCAGTCTTCTACCGGGCAATACTCGACACATGCGGGAGACCCGGCGCAACCCGTACAATTCTCAGTGATGACAGCGAGTTCTTTGGGAATTTTTTTTCGGGGCGTCGTCAGTCCTTTAGACTTCGGTTCGCTCTTGATTACTTCGGCCGACTCCATGTTTGGGGTCTCCTCTTTTTCAGGACGTCATCAGCGTAGCAAAGCATCTTATGTGACGTCCGCGTTCTAGTCAAGAAAAGCAAACGATGAACCTTGGCACCAACCTCGTCACCCCGAGCTTCGGCGATAGGCCCTGGTGCCCACATGAGGAACCTAGCTCGAATTTTTCTGACCCTGTGTTCGGGCAGCAGCCACCGCCTTGAGAACCTCCTCTGGCGATGGCATGTCTGCATCCCACCGGGCCACGATCGAATCCCCGCGGCGCAGTTCCAGGACAGGAACCGACTTCGTCATCAGCCAGAGATAGCTGAACGGGATCTTCGTGTAGGGAATCCTGAGGTGCCCCTGGTTCAAGAAATCAAAAATCTGTGCGTCGGTTTCCGCGCCGAGGTAGGTTTGGATGGGGGGCAGGTTGGGCGTCTCCCCGATGAGGTTGAGTCTCTCGGAGTTGGCAATGCAATGAGGACAGGTCGCGGCCAGATAGATGATGATATTCAACTGGCCCTGGGTCGTCTGGTCAAGCGAAGAGACCTTTGAACGGGCGTCGATCTCGGAGTAGGTTGCCGTGCCGAGGCATAACAAGGTGATCACTACAGAAATGATCTTCCGGCCTGCCAGCTCCAGCGTACGACGACGGTATTTGAAGGTGACCAGGGTCATCAGCAAAAGAAGGGTGTCCTGCCAGAGCACCGAGGCGGGTCCTCCGCGGTCAAAGGAACCGAAACAGCCACAGTCATGTCCTTGGAGTTCATTCCACCGGAACCCGGTTGCCGCGAGAAAGAGAACCAGCAGACCGGCCCCGGCTCCGAGTGCCAGCGTCCGCTGGAAACCAGTAATCAAACAGATCCCAATAAAGGCTTCAAGGGCAACCATGAGGAAGGCAGCGGGCAGATCAAGCGACCCGGGCAACAGCTTGTAATAGCTGATTTGAAGCGCGAACTGCCGGATGTCCCAGGCCTTCAGGAATGCGGCAGCGATGAACACCAACCCGATCACCCAGGCCAGCGGGGTGACCCAGCGACTGGGTTGTTCTGACTCCTTTGGCATGAACTCTCCTCGAATCCTGAACTCTTTCTAAAACCCGCCGAAATCCTACCCTGCGGTGGCGAATCGAGTCAAGTCAGGGAACGACCATTCTGTCAACTTTTGAAAGGCAGTTCCCTAGGATAGATTGAACGGAAGGATGCTCTCCACTGCACCGTGGGATCATCAAACCAATTGACCGTAACAGAGCGAGCCGCTATGATATGCTGATTTTTGAGGCTGGAGGAACACACTGTGGGGAAAACACATCTTAGCCGACATGAGTTGGTGAAGCAGGATGAGTTCCTTGTCACTGTGACGGGGACCTGGGAATACCTTCAGGAACATGCGCGAGAAATCCTGCTGGGCTTAGGCACCGTGGCCGTGGTAGTCATCGCGGTGTTCGGGATTAGCTGGTACATGCGGAACAGACACCAGGTGAGTAATGAGGAGATCAGCAGCGCCATCCAGCTGTATAGCTCGCCTCTCATCACCGACAAATTGCGGGCCCCGCTGGGGCCGAATCAGCGCGTTTTTGCCACTTCCCAGGAAAAATACACCAAGGCGGAGCAGGAATTTGCCCGCCTCAGTCGCAAGCACAGCGGCCAGGTGATCGGCGAGACCGCGGCGTATTACGATGCCATGTGCAAGTATAACCTGGGCGATAGCGCGGGGGCCGTTCAGCAGCTGGAGACCCTCACCAAGAAGTCGGAGAACCCGGAGATTGGCGCCCTCGGCAAGTTTGCCCTGGCCCAGATCTATTCTGCCCAGAAGAACACCTCCCAGGTCGCAGGGTTGCTGCAGCAGTTGATTGATCACCCAACGACCACGGTTCCGAAGGTCACCTCCATGATGACCTTAGCTGAGTATTATCAAGCCATCAATAACAAGGACGCTGCGATTCAACTTTACAAGAAGATTCAGACGGAATTCCCCAGCTTCCAAATCCAAAGCGATGTGCGTTCTCATCTGGCAGAGCTGGGCCCCGCATCTTAAGCCTTTTTTCGAAACCAGGATTTTTATTACCATCCCAAATCCAGGCCGTAAGCCTGGATTTTTTTGTCGGTCCCAGCTCGTTTCTTTCTGCAAAGCTCGACCTCTGAAACCCCGCATGAACCCATGTGAAACTGCAACAACCCAGTGTCTTCGTCTATCCGGGGATGGAATTCAGACCGCAAAATGAGCTCTTTGCGAACAAGGGTGCGATGCTTGACAAAGAGAGGTTCGTTGCTATAATGCGTTGATTTGCTTGCCCATTTGGGCGTCGCAGTGATACCGTGCGGCATCAGCCGTGGCGTGGCTAAATTCGTGATAGGCTGGCCACTTAGAATGATTATCGCCCTCAAAGACCTGGCGATCCAGCCGATTATCATCTCTGAAGTTCTGGGACCTGGTGTGGTTGACCTGCGTTCCGGTGACTTCAAGCAAACCGGACCTTTGCTTGTGGAAGCCGTGGCAGCGCTGGTGAGCGAAGAGGTCCGGGTCAAGGGGACCCTCGAGGTGGAAGTCGAGACCGGCTGTTCTCGATGTCTCGAGCCCATGAAGATTCCAGTCAAGAAGTCATTCGATCTCTTTTATCGCTCGCACAAGAGCATCGGTCCCGTAAGACAGGACGAGGAGATTGAATTGAAAACTCCAGACCTGGATATCGGCTTTTATGTCGGGGCAGGCTTGGATTTTAATGACACGCTTCGGGAGCAGATTCTTATCGAGCTTCCCATGAAGCCTATATGTCAACCCGGATGCCAGGGGCTGTGTCCCCACTGTGGCGCCAACCGTAACTTTGCACCCTGCGGCTGTGCAGATGCGGAGTGGGATCCGCGATGGGCGAATTTAGGCACACTGAAAAGGTCGTGAAATCCCCCCTGGGGATCGAAAGTTTAAAGAAAGGAAGATCATCATGCCCAATCCAAAACGTAGGCATTCCAAGGGGCGAACGTCGCGGCGTCGTGCACACGATGCGCTGAGGGCCCCCTCGTTTTCTGAATGCCCTAACTGTCACGAGCGGAAGTTGCCTCATCAGACCTGCCCGAAATGTGGCTATTACAATGGCAAGGAAGTAGTTGAAGTCGAGACGGAGTAAGCCTCGGGCTTCTGTGACCCCCCAAAAGGCCGAATGGACTTTCTGGGTATCGACCTAATGTGGTCGCGGGATAAAAGGGGTTTGGCGGAATCCGGGGTCGGGATACCGAAAAAGTGAATTTGGAGATCGCCTGAACGTCTTCTGCCACTTATGATCAAGATTGCCGTTGACGCCATGGGCAGCGATCATGCCCCGCACAGCGAAGTGGAGGGCTCCATCGCTGCAGTCCAGGAGTATCCAGTCTCCGTCGCGCTGGTGGGGCCGGAGCAGGCCATTCTCGCCGAACTGAAACGCCGTCATTGCCCGCCCCACCTCCCCATTGAAGTCCAGAACGCCTCCCAGGTGGTGACGATGGAAGATATGGCAGCGGCCAGCTTCCGGAAGAAGCGCGATTCCTCGATCCATGTCTCGGCACGGCTGGTGCGTGATGGCAAGGCTGCGGGGGTAGTCAGCGCCGGCAATACCGGCGCGGTGATGACGACCTCCAAAATCGTGATGGGAGTGCTTCCGTCGGTGGATCGTCCTTGTCTGGCCGCGGTGTTTCCGACCTCCAAGGGGAGGCCGGCGATCCTTCTCGACGTGGGCGCCAATGTGGACTGCAAGCCGTTCCACCTCGAGCAATTCGCGATCATGGGAGAAGTGTATTCCCGCGTCATCTTCAATGTGGCGCGTCCCCGCGTCGGGTTGCTTTCGATCGGGGAGGAATCATCCAAGGGAAACGATTTGACCCGGGAGGTCTACGGTCTTCTGAAAAAAACGAGCTTGAATTTCGTTGGCAATGTGGAGGGGCGGGATCTTTACAACGGGTCTTGTGACGTCATCGTATGCGATGGGTTCATCGGCAATGTGGCGCTCAAGGTAAGTGAAGGGCTGGTGGAAGCCATTTCGACCCTTCTCCGCGAGGAACTGTCCGCCACATTGACCGCCAAGATGGGATATGCGCTATCTCAGAAGGCCTTTGCCAATTTCAAGAGGCGGCTGGACTATTCGGAATACGGGGGGGCTCCGCTGCTGGGGCTGAAAGAAGTGTGCATCATTTGTCATGGGCGCTCCAACGCGCATGCCATCAAGAACGCGATTCGGGTGGCTTACGAATTCTGCAACAACAAGCTGAGCGAGAGAATCGAAAATGAAATTGCGCGAATTGCGGCCACCGCAGAGGTTCCTGACGACCGGGTCACAGTCTCCCACGAATCCCCGCCACCCCGGAGAATCCATTGAGCAAAATCGCCTTCATCTTCCCGGGACAGGCCTCACAACACGCGGGCATGGGCAGGGACCTCGCTGAAAAATTTCCCGTTGCCCATCGGGTTTTCGAGGAAGCCGATCGGGCCCTTGGATTCCAGATCAGCAAACTCTGTTTTGAGGGCCCGGAGGAAGAGCTCCAACTGACCATGAACACTCAGCCGGCCATCCTCACGGTCTCCGTCGCCGCCTATCGGGTCCTTGAAGAGAAAGGATTACAGCCGGACGTCGTGGCCGGCCACAGCTTGGGTGAATACTCTGCCCTCGTCGCGGCCGGGGCGCTGAGCCTCTCCGATGCGGTTCAGACCGCCCGTGACCGCGGCATCTACATGCAGGAGGCGGTTCCGGTGGGGGACGGAGCCATGGCCGCGATCCTGGGTTTGCCCCTGGACTGCGTCTATCAGATTTGCGCGGATGCGCGGTTGGACGAGGAC
>JBAVHJ010000615.1:0-1923 GCA_049685715.1 Terriglobia bacterium
GCCTCGGAGTTGTTTGACTCGTCAAAGTATTCAACCCCGCTCTTCAAATGCTCAGCAATCTGTTCGGCCAGAGGTCGCTTTTTCAGTTTCTGCTCTTTTAAGGAATCGAGGGTGGCTTTTAGATCCCGAAATGCAAGTGCGTCAAAATTCAGCTTAACTCGCTCCAGGGGGGGAAGGGAAGCCACGGTCCAACCGACGGCTTTGGGATTGAGCCGGGAAGCTAAAAGGTAATAATGCGAACTTTCATCCGTCTGTTTTAGCGTTTGGAGGGCGTTGGCTAACAGGTAAGCCGCTTCAGCATCCTGAGGGTTCAACTGGAGCGACTCGCGGAGGTATCGTGTGGCGGAGGCAAAATCGCTCGACTTCCAAAAGTAGTAGCCGAGGTTGAAATAAAAATCGCCCTCTCCCGGGTCGCCCTCAATCGCTCTCTGATAGTTGCGCACAACTTGTGTCGAACCCCCGGACCGGCTAAGGGCAGCTGCCAGGTTGTTGAACACTTCATTTAACGGCAGCTCGCTTAAGAGCGTGTTAAACGCCACCGCCGCTTTATCAAAATTTTTCATAAAATAGTAATCGAGGCCCAGGTAGAACTCAGCTTCATAGAAATGCCAATCATTCCTGTTGATCCGCCGAAGCCAGAGCTGGGAAGTGGGGTAGTCCTTTTGCAGGAAATAAATTTTTCCTATCTGGAAGATGGCCCTGGAATAGGCCGGGTCGATTCGCTCGGCTCTCAGGAAATATTGGAGTTGTGACTTGCCGTCGACCGCTCGGCGCCCGCGAACATAATTTTCGAAGGCACTGAGAGGTACCTCCTCGAAGCGCTTGTAAAAATCCTCCTGATTATAAGGAAATGTGGAATCGAAGTGAACCAGAATCCTCCACGCAATTCGGCTCTGGATTCTCTTGAGGGTATCCAGATGTCCCTTTTCCGCGAATGCTGTCTCGATGTGGGAGGTGTCCACATCAATCAATTCGACAGTCGCTATGAATTCGGATTGTTCGTAGCGGTAGGATCCCACGACGGCATAATTGGCGTCGAGGTCTTCTCCCACCTTCAACAGGGTAGCCCGGCTGAAATCGCCGTCATAGGGAAGCCCAAGGCGATCAAACAGGGCATTGCACTGCTCCTCGCTGACGGGACGAAACCAGGTCGACGCCAGCTGCTCGTTCAAGGTTTCAACAAAACTCTGCCCAATCCACTCCATGGTGGGGTTCTTGGTGTTGTTCTCAAACGGAAACACGACAACGGATTTGGCAGCGAAACAGAAGCCTCCCTCGGCACCCAGGCCAAGCAAGAACAGACCTAACCAATACAAAGATTTACGAAGCAAAACGAGTCCCCATCCTCCATGTCAACCTCGCTGATATTATAACATAGCCACCTCCGGGTCAGCGGGATGTGCAATGCCGGGGGAATAGAGGTTGACTTTCCATGGCCTCGCTATTATTAAGTAGGGCTGCGGCCTGACCGAACCGGGATGGAAGGCTCTTTGGCCCGGGGGAGAACTTGATGCCCAATCGCGACGATGCATGGTTGTTGCTGTGTGAATATACTCAATCGGAGAGCTTGCGAAAGCACGGCCTGGCCGTTGAGGCGGTGATGCGGGCTTACGCCCGGATGCATAAGGAAGATGAGGACAAATGGGGCCTTGCAGGATTACTACACGACTTTGATTATGAGCGCTATCCCAACGCACCGGATCATCCCCTTAAAGGGTCGGAAATCCTGCGCGAGAAGGGATATCCCGAGGATCTGCGGCGCGCTATCCTGGGCCATGCGGAGTATACGGGGGTTCCCCGGGATACACTTCTTGCAAAAGTCTTGTTTGCCTGCGACGAGTTGGCGGGTTTTGTGACCGCAGTGGCTTTAGTGAAGCCCAACAAGTCGATCTTCGAAGTGGAGCCGAAGTCCGTCCTGAAGAA
>JBAVHJ010000616.1:0-3764 GCA_049685715.1 Terriglobia bacterium
TCGCGACGATGCCGGCGTTCGTGGCGTAGAGGCTCATGGGAATCTCCGCCGGAATGCGCGTCAGCAAGGCCACAGACTGATTGTAGTCCTTTTGTGGGTTCTGCTCCGATGCGTAGAGGAGCCCGCACTGAAACAAAGCGTGGTCTAAAACCGGGCTTTGGGGGTACTGATGGAGAAAATCCTGGCAGGAGGTCATGGCTTCGGAAAAGCGATTTTGTGCCGCCAGCCGATTCACATTTGCAATCATTTGCTCATGCTGGCGAATCGAGTATGTGGGAGGCTTCACATGCGCCTTTTTTCCACAGGCGGCCATGGTCACCATCAAGGATGGGATCGCCCCGAGGATCATCCATCTCCATCTGCTCCTGGAAATCATTCAGTCACCTTTTCCGTTCCGGAAAATGTCATGCTTCTAATCGTTGAAAGATACCGAGAGGCGCAGGAGTGTCTCAAGTCGCCCCGAATTCTTTCAAACCACTTGACTTGATTTCCTCAACCCACGGGGCAGAGAGGTGGGCAGGGCAAAATGAAATTGGCTCCCCTGTCCCAGCTTACTCTCCACCCAAATCACACCGTTATGAGCTTCAATGATACTCTGGCAGATGGCCAAACCCAACCCCGTTCCCGTTCTCGAAGCTTCATTCCCATGACCGGCCTGGTAGAACTTTTCAAAAACCTTCATCGTTTCCCCCGGGGGAATCCCAATTCCCTCGTCTTCGATGTTAATGACAACATACTCCTCCCCCGGGTCGCAGGTGGAGGAGACACGATCGTTCCCATTCCAGGTTTCAAAAACCGGAACGAGCTGTTGACCCAACGTCCGGTGGCAACCCACCCGAATCGTCGTATTCTCGCGGGAGAACTTGATCGCATTGCTCAACAGATTCTCCACAACCTGGGTGATTCGACGCGAATCGATAGTGGCCTGCGAATTCTCCGCGCCGCATTCCGTCACGATACAAAGATTCTTCTCCCGTAGCAAGGGCGATGCGCTCTCGATTGCGGATTTGAGAATTGACGAAACGTCGGACGGCTCCAGTTGATACTCCATGGCGCGCGCCTCAATGCGCGAGAGGTCCAGCAGGTCGTTGATCCTGCGGGAAAGCATCTCTGATTTCTCACGGCTTATGGTCAGCAGTCGTTTCTGTTTCTCATTGAGGGACCCGATGGCCTCACTCAACAATAGATCATTGGTGGCCAGCATGGAGGCCAGGGGGGATCTCAGCTCATGCGAGACGTGAGAGACAAATCCCTTTTTCAATTCATCAAGCTCTCCCAGTTGCTTTGCCATGGAATTAAACGCCTGGGCGAGTTCTCCAAATTCATCGCGACGATTGAGATGGATCAAGGTTCCAAACTTGCCCGCCGCAATCATCCGGGTACCTGCGATCAACTTCAAAAGAGGCTTGGAAATCCTTCGGGCCAGGAACAGACTCAGACCAACGGCCAGGGCGATTGAGGATATTCCGGCGGTCAATGTGATCTGACGCGCCAGTCGTCGAACATTTTCAGAATACAGCAGGCGCTTCTGCATGACCTCGACGGTTGATTGCTCCAATTCCAGGTACTGGCGTTTCAAGGTCTGCGTCACATCATACTTGCGGTTTTCGAGAGAAATCAGATCCTCGGTGGGGAGAGCTCCCTCCGACGCCATTCGGCGATTGAAAACATCCTTGTAGGCCAAGTAGGTTTTTTCGATCTCGCCGGCGATGGCCCGTTCCGAGGAGGTTACCAGCAAGCGATCCAGACGAGCGAAGCTCGAATCATATTGCTTCTCCAGGTTGACCATCCGCTCCAAATAGTCCGGATCCTGTGTCACCAGATACTTCTGATCAAAGAGGAAAATGTCTTCAATGAGCCGCCCCTGTTCCTCCTCTTCCGTGCGTGCGCGAAAATCGACATTGGACAGGTCTCTGCTCGTCCGATTCAGCAATCGGATTTCCGCCATCAAATAAAGCGTCACCGCCACAATCAGGATAACCAGGCTAAGGTATCCCAGTGAAATCTGAGTCCGGATTTTCATGGATTTGATCGCTTGACCGGGGCGGATAAAGGAGCCGGAACTGAAAATTATGCCTTGCGAAAATCGAGATGTCTCACTGAGGACTACCCCGCTCCTATTAAAGTCTCCGAGCATCCACCTGGAATCATGGAGGCGCAGGATCTTGATGCTGAGATCACCCGAAGGAGGACGTCGCGGTCCTCAGCCCGATCCAGGGGCGCCCAGCCCCTCCATCCCCCGCCAGACCGGGGGCCGGGGAGACTTCCCCAGGCGGGTGAAATCATCACACAGCCGATTCAAGGTCGGCGATTCCATACGCCTTCAGCTTGTTCCGAATCGTCTTGACATCCACTCCCAGCACTCGGGCCGCCTCCGCCTTGTTATTATCGACTGCCTTCAGCGTCCGCAGAATAATCTCTCTTTCGGCCTCGGAGAATGAGGTACCAGGCCGGATCGTAATCATTTGCTCCTGCTCCGTCGTCGATTGAGTCAAGTAGGCGGGCAAATCCTGCGGTTCAATCCACTCCGACTTGGCCACGATGACGGCGCGCTCGATGACGTTGCGAAGCTCGCGCACATTCCCGGGCCACGCATAACTCATAAAGATCTGCTTCGTCCGGCGAGACATCGACTTGACTTGTACTTGGTGCTTCTGATTATACATCGCAATAAAATGACGGACCAGCAGGGGGATGTCTTCCCTCCGGTGCGCCAGCGGAGGCAATTCCACCTGAACTGTGCTCAGCCGGTAATACAGATCCTTGCGTAACGTCCCGTCCTGTATAGCCTCCTCAGGTCGATGATTTGTGGCTGCAATAATCCGCACATCAATCGGAATCGGGTCTCTCCCCCCCAGCCGGCGGACACTTCCCTCTTCCAACACTCGGAGCAATTTGGGCTGGAGATTCATCGGCATTTCTGCAATCTCATCGAGAAACAGCGTTCCCTTGTGGGCGAGCTCAAAACAGCCAAGCCGTCGATCCACCGCCCCTGTAAACGCCCCGCGCTCGTGTCCGAAAATCTCGCTTTCTATAAGAGTTTCAGGAATTGCTGAAGCATTGATGGCGATATACGGTTCCATGGCCCGGGGACTTGCCTGATGGATGGCATTGGCCACGACCTCCTTCCCCGTACCACTTTCGCCTGTAATCAAGACGGCCGCATCTTTGCTGGACACATCGTGGATCAACCGAACGATTGACTTGATTGCCGGGCTTCTCCCAATGAACCCAAAGAAGGACCCGTCCGAATGAAGAAGCTTGTCGAGATCGTCGAGCTCAACGATTTCGGCTTCCTCCTCATAGAGGTTGTCGAGGAGAATTCTTAGCTTCTTAAAATCGATGGGTTTTGTCAGGAAGTCGACCGCCCCTAACTTAATCGCCTCCACCCCCAGATCTATGGTTCCCTCCGCCGTGATCAGGATGAGCTTGGTGTTGAGATTGTTACTTTTCATTCGTCGGAGAAGTTCCAAACCACCGACCTTGGGCATGATCACGTCGGTGAGGACGACGGGGACCGGGTCTTTCTCAAGCCTCTTCAGGGCCTCCTCGCCATCTTTTGCCTCAATAGGCTGATAGCCCCACTCCTGCACGACCAGACTTAAAATCTCGCGTGCTGACGCATCATCATCCACAATGAGAATATGCGTGTCTGTTGTCATAGAGTGGGTTGGATTATACGCCTCCAGCTTGACTTCAAAAAGGAATTTTTTCCCTGATTTCACCCCTCTCTGTTATCTTCCCAGCCGTTCAAAACCCACTAG
>JBAVHJ010000617.1:0-3762 GCA_049685715.1 Terriglobia bacterium
GTCCTCGGCTATTTGGATCGCCTGGGGAGAGGCTCCAATCATCTGAACCCCATGTCTATCAAGAACGCCGCTTTCGAAAAGTTGCATTGCGAGGTTGAGGGCCGTCTGCCCGCCCACGGTAGGCAACAGCGCGTCCGGCCGCTCCCGCTCGATGATCGCCTCCAGGAATTCCCGGGTGAGCGGCTCAATATAAGTTCGATCCGCCATCTCGGGATCGGTCATGATGGTGGCGGGATTGGAATTGACCAGCACGACCTCAAACCCTTCGGAGCGCAGGGCCTTGCAGGCCTGCGTGCCGGAATAATCAAACTCGCACGCCTGCCCGATGACAATCGGCCCGCTGCCGATGATCAGAATTCTCCGGATGTCGTTTCTCTTGGGCATCAAGAAGGCTGTTAATGCACGATTGAACTGCGTGTTTTCACACGTCGGCGAGGAGTATAGAAGGGGCTGCCAATTTCGTAAACTGAAAATGCAGGGAAGGCAGGATCTTTTTGCGGGGCTGCATGGTCCGCCATGGAAGGCGCCCCCGCGGCATCTGGCTAAACGTTTGAAGAAGCGGTGGCCCGTGCATATTTTTCCCGCAGCTCGAGGGGAGTTCGCACAGGCTTACCGGTATCGAGGCGAATGAACGCCCCCGACTGCCGGGCGGTGGCAACGACCTCGCCATTCACGGTAAATTCCCCCGCGAGGGTCCACGTGGCACGGGTCAGATCCTCCACCCAGCATTTACCGATGACCGGATCAAATAGCCGCGTTTGCCGGCGGTAAAGGATCTCCGTGCGGGTCAGCGCGGGAGCAAAACCGGCTGCCATCTGAGCGTCGAGAGGCGAATGCACCTCGAGGAATCTCATGCGAAGGTCTTCCATCCATCGAACGTAAACAATGTTGCTGACGATTCCCGCGAAGTCGATGTCATAAGAGCGGACAAGGATGGGAATAGACACTTCCATGGGGCGAATGGAACTCTTGGCTGGTTTCTCGGTTGCGCTTTGCATCGGTGGAATGATCCCTCTCCCGGGCCGTGAGGACCCCAATCCATTTCTGTTCTCAAGGCCGAATTCTCGCGTCTCATGATAAATGTGAAGCCCATCATTTAAAAGCAGGATTTTTTAGGTGATTGATTGTTGGTCGTCAAAAAGATCGAGTTTCACCGCAGAGGCGGAAACATTGACAGGAGGTCATCTGAAATAAAGCAGTCCACTCGGGCGCCGTCTAAGCCTTGTAGCGGGTTCCGAAGATGTAGTCGCAGATGGGAAACGTAATGTTAAAGTTGTAGTTCGACATCAGGGTGGGGTCGTGATGCTGGGTGTGGAGTCGCCGCAGCGTCCGCATGAAAGGAAGCCGACCGGGCAGGGAGTCTTCACGGAGGTGATAAGCAAAATGCAGCCATTCGTAAGTAAGAAAGTAGCCGATGGCGGTCGCCACGAAGAGGTAAGCGACATTGCGGGTGACCAGGTAATACAGCAGGACGCCGACCGGCACCGCGTGAAGTCCCACGAAAAAGAAAATCATGACCGGGGGGAAGAGGACCATTTTGTAATCTTGGGTTCCTTCGTAAGCCATGGCTTCATGCGTGAAAAATCGATGGTGTTGCAGGGTATGCCGCACGAAGAGGATCCTCAGCAGATGCAAGGGGTGGTGCATCGGGCCCTTGTGGCCCAGGTATTCCACCGCGTTGGCATAAAGGAAAGTCAGCGGGAGGGTGAGCCACTCCGCGGCGGCCAACCCGTGAAGGTTCCAGAGGGAATACACGATGACCGTTAGCGCGGTCAGGCTCGTGAAGAGGAAATGCAGGATGCCCGAATAGGCACGCGAAATCTCCTCAGCGCGGTATTCGGCCCTGAACTGGGCGACGGGGGAGGGGATCGCTTGAACGTCCATGTGGGTCCTGCTTTCAGTCTCGGGACATGAGCTTGATAAAGTCGTTGAAGAGATAACTGGCATCATGCGGACCGGGGGAGGCTTCGGGATGATACTGAACCGAGAAGACAGGGAGTGATGTGTGGCGCAACCCTTCGCAGGTCTGGTCGTTCAGGTTCAGATGCGTGATCTCGACGTGATTCTCTTTGAAGGAATCCGGATCCACGGCAAACCCGTGGTTCTGCGCCGTGATCTCCACCTTCCCCGTCACGAGATTCTTCACGGGCTGATTGCCGCCATGGTGGCCAAATTTCAATTTGTAGGTTTTTCCTCCCAGAGCGAGGCCGATGAGTTGATGCCCCAGGCAAATGCCAAAGACTGGTTTTCGTCCCAGCAGGTCCCGGATGGCTCCCACGGCGTAAGTGACCGGTTCCGGGTCACCCGGACCGTTGGAAAGGAAGATGCCATCCGGCCGCAGCGCCAGGGCATCTTCAGCCGAGGTTTGTGCCGGAACGACCATCACGTCGCATCCCGCATCCGCGAGTTTTCGAAGAATGTTGTACTTGATTCCAAAATCGTACGCGACCACACGAAACCGACGTGAGGGTTCGGCTTGAGTGGAAACCGATGGTCCTGCGGATCCACAGTGGGATGAAGTGCCCGCCTTGACCGCGAATATGTCGGTGCTATGCTGGTTCCAGTCATATTTTTTTTGGCAAGTCACGATTTGGGCGAGGTCCTGGCCCACCATGGAAGGCGCTTGGCGCGCCTTTTCCACCAAACTTCCCGGGTCCAAATCAAGAGATGATATCACGGCGCGCATGGAGACCCGGTCACGCAAATGTCGAACCAACGCACGAGTATCAATTTCGGAAACGCCGGGGACCCCGTGCTCCTTCAGGTAGTCCCCAAGCACCCACTCCGACCTCCAATTTGAAGCGACCAGCGAGTGCTCACGCACCACCAATCCTTCAATGAAGGGCTGGCGGGACTCTTCATCAAGGCGGTTCAACCCGTAGTTTCCGATTTCAGGATTGGTGAGAACAACGATCTGCCCGCAGTAGGATGGATCGGTCAATATTTCCTGGTATCCGGAGAGTGATGTATTAAAGATCACCTCCCCGGTTCTTTCAACTGGCGCCCCCAAGGCACGCCCCTGAAAGCAGCGCCCATCTTCAAGGGCCAGGATGGCAGTCTGAGAATTCATATCAGCTGATCAACAGAAGTCGAGCCGGTTGAGGAAAAAGTCAGTCATGAAGAGACCAGTAATACAGAAAGCTAAGAACCCTCAATCTGAGATGATCATGATTTTCGGAAAAGTTTCTCGTTGACTGCCGACCTTCAGATTTCCCGGCTCCCGAGTCAGATCCGGTTCTGGGCCCGGCACGTCCGGAAAGTGGCTTCTCAACGGATGAGGCTGAGTTTCTCCAGCGGCCAGTAACAGAGTACGGCTTTCCCGTAAATGTTGCGTCGGGGCACAAGCCCCCACGAGCGGCTGTCGTTTGATGAATTTCGATGATCCCCCAGGACGTAAAAATGATCGGAGCCCACCGTGATAGGCGGGTCATTCTCGGGGATTTGAAATTTCCTGGGAATGTACGATTCCATCAGCTCCCGCCCGTCGATCATCACCTTTCCATCCCGGATCTGAACTGTTTCGCCGGGCATGCCAATGACCCGCTTGATGAAAAAGCGCTGGGGGTCCAGGGGATAGGAGAATACAATTACATCACCCCGCGCGATCGGCCTGAAACGGTAGATAAACTTATTGACGAAGATGCGTTCTTGATCCTCGATGCGAGGCAACATCGAGACGCCCTCCACTCGCACTGGCTGATAGAGGTAAACAATAATGACGAGGGCAAGCCCGACCGCTACAAGTAGATCACGCACCCAGGC
>JBAVHJ010000618.1:0-3981 GCA_049685715.1 Terriglobia bacterium
GCCTCGCCTCGATCGAGACGATCCCGCGTCGCCATTTCCAGATGGCTTTGAATTTCTCTCTTCAATTCTTCGTCTTTCCGAAAGCGCCTCCAGGGAAAGTTCATCTTGCCATTCCTCTCCTGCCTCCATTATTTGTGCACCCTGCAATCCGCAATCCGCATTCCGCAACCCGAATTCGCAAATTCCACAATCCGCAATCCGCATTCCGCATTCCGCATTCCGCAATCGATTCACTCATATCGCAGCGCCACCACCGGATCGACCCGCATGGCGCGCCACGCGGGAAGGAAGGAAGCCGCCAGCGCGACCAGCGTGAGCAGAATTGCCACGGCGACGAACGTGACGGGGTCGGTCGCTGAAACTTTGAACAGCAGGCTCGCCAACAGCGGCGTCACCTCCAGCGCCCCTGCTGTCCCGAGGCCCACGCCGACAAGCGTCATCCGTGTGGCTTGTCCGAGGACGAGCCTCAGCACATCCCCTCGCCGGGCGCCAAGCGCCTGCCGAATCCCCATTTCATGCGTGCGCTCGGCCACACTGCCGGAGAGCACGCCGTAAATGCCGGCGGCCGCGAGCACCAGGGCCGCGAGCGCGAACGCCTCAAAGAGGATCAACGCGAAGCGTCGCTCCGCCGCCGAGGCGGCGAGTAAGTCGTCCATCGTCGCGACACGCACAATCGGCTGGTCCTTGTCCACCGACCAGATGGCCTCTCTAATAACAGGGGTGAGTGCCGCAGCATCACCGTGTACCCGGACCACGAGCGACATCACGTCATCGGCGAACCACGACTGGTTCGGAGTGATGTACACCGCATCCGGATCGCTCACTGCCACGGAGGCCTGCTTCACGTCGTCAACCACGCCGACAATGCTGTACCACGGTCGGTTCAGGGGGCCGATGTGCACACGCTGACCAATGGGGTCGTGACCGGGGAACTGGCTCTTCGCTAGCGATTCGCTGATCACAACGGCCGGCGGCGAGTTGGCGCCATCGTGCGCATCCAGCAGGCGGCCGCGGCGGAGCGCGATGCCCATCGCTTCGCAGTACCCCGGGGTTACCACGTATCGAAATACGCTGTAAGAGACCCCATTTTCGAACTGCGTGCCATACACACCATATTGATCGCCACTGAGAGGCAATAGGTTGGTGAATGCCGCCGCCGCGACGCCGGGAACATTACGGACCGCTTCCAGGGCCTGAGCGAAGAACCGGTGTTTAGCGCTGTCGTCGTCGAACCGATGGCCGGACGTCTGCACCCGCATGGTGAGCAGGTGTGACGAATCGAAGCCCACGGGAACCGCGAGCAGGCGCTCGAGGCTGCGGAGGAGCAATCCCGCGCTGGCCAGCAACACGAGGGCGAGCGCGACCTCCGCGACGACAAGTGTGCCGCGGACGCGCCGGTGCCCTCCGGCGACATGCCGCGAGACCTGCTGGAAGTCCCGGTGCGGATCGCTGCGCGCCGCGTGCAGCGCCGGGATCAACCCAAAGGCCAGCCCAATCAAGGTGGTGATGCCCAAACCGAAGGCGAACACCGTGCCATTGATACCGATCGCGGCAACACGTGGCAGCTCAGAGGGGCTGAGCGCCACGAGCGCGCGCACGCTGAGCATCGCCACGGCCATGCCGGCCACGCCACCCATCGCGGCGAGGAGCAGGCTCTCCGTGAGCAGTTGCCGGATCAACCGGCTGTGCCCCGCGCCGAGCGCGGCGCGCATCGCGAATTCGCCCCGCCGCTGCACACCGCGCGCGAGCAAAAGGTTGGTCACGTTCACACAGGCGATCAGGAGCACCAGGATCACCGCCCCGAAAATGGTGAAGAGCGCCGGCTTCACGCCACGGGTGATTTCATCCTGCAGCGAATTGGCGATGAACCCGTCCTTCAGGGACGCCCAACGCGGCCGGGGAAATTCCGACACCGGGTTGTGCGCGATCACTTCGAGATCCCGTCTGGCCTGATCCATCCCGATGCCTGGCCGCAACCGCCCCACCATGCGCAGGTGATGACCCCACTCTCCGGTGTCGAAGGCAGTGATATTTTGGGTGTCGTACTGCATGGGTGACCAGATCTCTGCCGAGGAGCCCAGGACATTCTCAAATGCGTGCGGCATCACGCCGATGACGGTATATAGGTCCCCGTCGAGGGTGATCTGTCGTCCGACCATTGTGCGATCGCCGGCAAAACGCCTCCGCCACAGTGCGTCGCTGAGGATCACCACCTTGGGGCCCTTGAGCACATTATCGGACGCTTGGAAGTCTCGCCCCATTGCGGGCGACACACCCAGCGCCTCGAAGTAGCTCGCACTCACACTCTGCCCGTTGAACCGTTCCGGCTGGTCCGCTCCGGTCATGGTCGGTTGCCAGGGCTCGAACACGCCGATCGCGTCAAAGGAACGGCTCCGTGCCGACAGTTCGCGGTAGGTGTGAAACGTTACGTCGGAGCGCTTGCCCTGGAAGATGTCCCAGATCATCAAGATCCGGCTGGCATGAGGGTACGGTAGGGGCTCGAACAGGATCGGGTTCAAAGCGCTGAAGATCGCCGTCGTGGCGCCGATGCCCAGTGCGAGAGTGAGGACGGCGACGGCGGTAAAGCCGGGATTTCTCCGCAGCATCCGCGCACCATAGCCAGTATCACGAAGCAATGAATCGATCCAATTCCATCCCCACTGCTGCCGTGTCACCTCACGCACCAGATCGACATTGCCAAATTCCCGGCGTGCGTTATGAGCCGCCTTGTCGGCCGCTTCGCCTCGATCGAGCCGATCTCGCGTCGCCATTTCCAGATGGGTCTGAATTTCTTTCTTCAACTCTTCGTCTCTCTGAAAGCGCTTCCAGGGAAAGTTCATTTTGCTGTTCCTCCCTTGCTTCCATCATCGATGCACCCTACAATCCACATTCCGCATTCCACATTCCGAAATCCACAATCCGCAATCCGAAATTGAGATTCCCGCAATCCACAATCCGCAATCCGCAATCAATTCATTCATACCGCAGCGCCACCACGGGATCGACCCGCGAGGCTCGTCGGGCCGGGAAGTAGCACGCGGCCACAGTCACCAGCACCAGGAGGATTGCAACCCCGGCAAAGGTCCAAGGATCGGTGGATTTTGTTCCGTACAGCAGGCCCGTAATCAATCGAGTCAGTGCAAGCGCCGCCACCATGCCAATCAACACGCCCATCAAAGCGAGCTTGACGCCATGAACGATAACCAGGCGCAGCAGGCCTCCGGGCTTTGCGCCGAGCGCCGACCGGATCCCCATTTCATGTGTCCTCTGCGTGACGGAGTACGAGACAAGGCCGTAAACGCCGATCGTCGCGATAAACAGAGCCATGCCTCCGAAGATGACGAGCAGTGTCGTGCGAAACCGCCAGTCGCCCAAAGACGCCGCAACAACTTCCTCCATCGTCGTGATCGAGGAAAGCGGCAAGGCGGCATCCACATTCTTCAATGCGCTTCGGACGGAAGGAACAAACGCCGCCGGATCACCCGCCGTCCGAACCAGGAAGAATGCTGAGTTGGTTTGCGGCGCCTGGGCGTAGGGGATGTACATGGTCGCGTCGGGCGGCTCGGCCAAAGAGCCTTCGCGGATATCTTCGACGACCCCTACAATTTCCCGCGGCATTGGTTCGGTCCAAGAGGGTCCCATCGGCTTGCCGATCCAGATTTGATGTCCGATGGGATCCATGCCGGGCCAAAACGATTCGGCCATCGTCCGATTAATGACGGCGACCGCTTGAGACGCGTGATCGTCGGTGTCGTTGAAGCCGCGGCCATGCAGCAGCGCAATACGGAGCGCGGAGAAGTATCCCGGGCTGATGATGCGATAATCTGCATCGAGAGCGGTCTCCTGAGAGATCGATCGCGTCCCTCCCACAATGTTGAAGAGCAAGTCCGGCCCGCCTCTAAGAGGCAGGACGTTGGCGAGGCCAACCTGTTCGGTACCGGGGAGCGCAGAAAATCCCTGCGTCGCCTGCTTGAATAGCAG
>JBAVHJ010000619.1:0-15533 GCA_049685715.1 Terriglobia bacterium
TGCCAAGAGCACATGTGTGCGCCACCCCGTCCCTGCTGGATTGGGCCCGTAACATGATGGGGGGCCCCGAGGGCATTTGTCCGGTTATCCGACTGATCGGCTACGGGCGTGCATCTTTCCTATTGACATTCTATATGTAGCTCAGTATTATCCCTATAGAGAGTCGATAGGAGACATCACTATGAGCCCTGAGCAGACCAATCTTTTGCAAGGAACTTTGGACTTGTTGATCTTGAAATCGCTTTTCGCCGGCGAGATGCACGGCTTGGGAGTCTCGCGCAGGATCCAGCAGATCACAGGCGGCACCTTTGTTGTTAAGCCAGGCTCGCTCTTTCCCGCCCTTCACCGAATGGAAGAAGAAGGTTGGATTTCCTCTTTTTGGGGAGAGTCCGAGAACAACCGCCGCGCGAAATACTACCGTTTGACCAAGGCTGGCCGGAAGCAGCTCGAAGCCGAAACCAAGCGATGGGGCCGCATTACTTGGGCTATCGCTCAAGCCTTGGAAGCCTCGTAGGGAGGGGTTTAGCATGCCGCTCTTTGTGAAAGCCCGAAGTTTCCTGCGAAATCTCTTTTTATCCCGGCGTGTGGAGGTCGACCTCGACCAGGAGGTACATTCTCACCTCGAAATGCTGATAGCGGAAAACATTCGTGCGGGCATGCTGCCGGGCGAAGCGCAACGGGCCGCGCGAATCGAATTGGGTGGCATCGAACAGGTGAAAGAACAGGTTCGCGAAGAACGGCTTGGCAACTGGCTCCACTCCGTGCTCTCCGATTGCCGCTATGGTCTCCGCCAACTCCGGAAGAACCCCGGTGCTACTGCAGTCATGGTCTTTACGCTCGCGCTGGCCATCGGCGCGACCACAGCAATCTTCAGCGTCGTATACGGTGTGTTGTTGCGGCCGCTGCCGTACCCCGATTCGAACCGGATCATGGCCGTCTTCGAGGTCACCTCGAAGGGCAGGCCGTCGCGCGTTGCGGACCCGAACTTCGACGACTTTCGCGATCAAAACCGCAGCTTTCAGGCGATTGCAAAGTACATTGACAACACGGCGTCCGTATCAGGTGCTTCGCAGCCGACGCGCACGACGCTTGCGGGCGTCTCCCCCGACTTTCTCAAGGTCTTCGGTATTCAGCCGATCCTCGGGCGGGATTTCAGTGCCAGCGACGCGAAAAAGGGAGCCGGCCCCACCGTTCTTGTCAGCTATGGATACTGGAGGCAGCATCTCGGATCGCCGCGGGATCTCTCGCAGTCGCACCTGAAGATTGATGGCGCGGTCTTCTCCGTTATCGGCGTGCTCCCGGCCGGGTTTCACTTCCCGTCAGACGTGGATTTGTGGCTGCCGGCCGATTTGGACGGCGAAAATCCAAGCAGGACGTCGCATAACTACTATGCGGTCGGGCGCCTCCGCGACGGTGTGGCTGTTGAGCAAGCAAATCGAGACATCAGCGCGATCGCGCGCCGGATTCACGATACCTCGAGCGAGCAAGGCGATTATCTCCTCAAGGATGGAATTGTCGTCCCGCTACAGGACTCGATCACCGGCAAGGCTCGCTCGCCGCTGCTGGTCCTGCTCGGCGCGGTGGGATTTCTGCTGCTGGTGGCGTCGGCGAACGTAGCAAATTTACTGCTGGCCCAAGCGTCGGTGAGAGAGCGCGAACTCGCCATTCGCACCGCGCTCGGTGCGGCACGCAAACGGCTAATCCGCCAATTCCTTACCGAAGCGTTCCTGCTTTCGCTCGTTGGCGGTGGCCTTGGCGTGCTGGGAGCGTTCTGGGGCGTGGCGGGATTAGTAGGACTGGCGCCGCTAAATCTCCCGCGGCTGGACAGCGTCTCGATTAGTATTCCAGTCCTCGTGTTCGCGTTCCTGCTTTCCACCGCGGTCGCTGCCGGCCTGGGAGCGTTCACCGCCGCGCGGGCGACATCCGGCGACCTGCGCAAGGGCCTTGTGGAAGGCGGGCGTGGACAAGCGGGTTCGCAAGGCAGCCAGCGCGTTGGCCGGGTCATCGTGGCGGCGCAGATCGCGATCACCTTGGTTCTCGTGGTCGGAGCGGGATTGTTGGGGCGCAGCCTGATGAAAGTGCTCGAAGTGAATCCCGGGTTCCGCGTGGACAAAATTGTCACGATGGACGTCTCGCTTCCGTGGGTGGACGATCCTAAAGCAAAGGCGGGTCAAGCGATTTTTTTTACAAACCTGATCGACCGGCTCAAACAAATCCCAGGGGTGCGCAAGGTGGGCGCGACCAGCGGCCTGCCAATGGATGGCGGCCTTCCCGACGGAATGTTTCTACTGATGACGCAGAATGAGATCCCCAGGACCATGGATGGTTTTGGTGCGCTCTCTCAGCAAAAAGGACGCATTGGCAATGCGGATTTCTGCGTCGCCAGCGAAGATTACTTCCAGGTTCTCGGAATTCCCCTGATTCGAGGGCGAATCTTCGATGAACGCGACGGCGCGAATTCTCCGCACGTTGCCGTGATCAGCGAATCGCTTGCTCGCGACCGGTGGCCAAATCAGGATCCCGTCGGTCATACCATCGAGTTTGGGAACATGGATGGCGACTTGCGTTTGCTCACGATTGTCGGGATCGTGGGCGACATTCACGAATACGGTCTCGATGTGCCTCCGCGTCCGACCGTCTATGTGAATTTGTTTCAGCGGCCCCGCGCCGCGATCACCTTAACCATGCTGAGCGATGCCGACACGCACTTGGTCACCTCCGCAGCTCGAGGAATCCTGCAGGACCTCAACCCGGAGATTCCGGCGAGGTTCCGGACGTTTTCACAAGTCTATTCCGCTTCGCTGGGCTCGCGGAGATTTAACGTCATTCTCATCGGATTCTTCGGAATCACCGCGCTGCTGCTCGCTACGGCAGGCGTGTTTGGCGTGATGGCCTATTCGGTCAGCCGCCGCACGCGCGAGATTGGCGTGCGTGTCGCTCTCGGCGCGGACTCCGGCGACGTTCTGAGAATGATCCTGAGCCAGGGATTGCGCACTATTTTCATTGGGGTGGCGATTGGGATTGCCGGTTCGCTGGCCCTGACACGCACCGTGAAATCGCTGCTCTTTGGCGTGACTCCCACTGATCCGCTGACCTTCGCCGGGGTGACGCTGCTCCTCGTTGCTGCAGCGCTGCTGGCTTGTTTCATACCGGCGCGCCGCGCCACTAAAGTAGACCCAATGGTTGCGTTGCGTTACGAATAGAATTTGGTTCCGGGTCGTTTCGATTGTTGAGGTGTTCACCATGCCACTCTTTGTGAAAGTCCGAAGTCTCCTGAGAAATCTTTTTTTATCCCGGCGTATGGAGGTAGACCTCGACCAGGAGGTTCATTCTCATCTCGAAATGCTGACCGAGGAAAACATTCGCGCGGGCATGCCGCCGGAGGAAGCACGACGGGCCGCGCGGATCGAACTGGGCGGAGTCGAGCAACTCAAGGAGAAAGTACGCGATTCGCGGACGGGCGCCTTGCTCGATTCCCTGCTGCGGGACCTGCGATTCGCCCTACGCCAGATGCGCCGTTCTCCCGGATTTGCCCTCACCGCGGTCTTCACCCTGGCGCTCGGCATCGCCGCCAATGTCATCGTTTTCGGCGTCCTCGAGGCATTAGTCCTGCGGCCACTGGATTTGCCTCATGCAGACCGGGTGATGACGCTCCAGCCCAAAGAGGGTGGCCCCTTTCTTTCGTATCCGGAAATGCGCGATGTGCGCGATGACAACACGCTGTTTACTGCTGTAGCCGGTGTTGAGTTGCAGGAATTTGGCTTGGAAGCCAACGACGTCACCCGGCACGTCTGGGGATGCGAAGTGAGCGGGCAATACTTCGAGGTCGCCGGTATCAAGCCGCTGCTCGGGCGGCTGCTCGAGCGCGCCGATGACGATCATCCCGGAGCCTCAGAGGCTGCGGTGCTTTCCTGGCCTGCATGGAAGAGTGATTTTGGCGCGGACCCCAACATCGTGGGAAAGACGGTACGCATTGACAAGCATCCGTACACGATCGTCGGAGTCACGCCTGAAAACTTCTACGGGACCGAAAAATTTGCCCAGCTCGACGTGTTCGTTCCGATGGCGAATGAAGGATCGCTGGACGGGGTCAACTGGCTTGAGTCGCGGAGTCATAAGAATCTCTTTTCGATCGTGCGCATCAAGGACGGGGTCACTCTGTCCCAGGCGCAGACTGGATTAGACGCGATTGCTGCCCGAATTGCCCGGCAGTATCCGAAGGAGGAAGAGGGCTTGGCTTTGAAGTTGGCTCGTCCCGGTATGATCGGCGACTTTATCGGCGGGCCGGCGCGCGGTTTTCTGGCTGGGGTGATGGGGCTGGCCGGGATTGTGCTGCTCGCCGCCTGCGCCAACCTTGGCAGCCTGTTCGCAGCGCGTACGGCAGACCGCACGCGCGAGATTGCCATCCGTATGGCCATTGGATCGAGCCGCTGGCGCATCCTCCGCCAGGTCCTCGTCGAGGCCTTTGTGATTTCGATTTTCGGGGGCGCGTGCGCCTGCGGCCTGGCGTGGATGGCCCTCACCGACCTGGCTAGCTGGCATCCGCCCAGCAGATTCCCTTTCAAGTTCCATGTGCTGCCGCAGCCATCGTTGATTCTGACGGCGTTCCTTATTTCGGTGCTCGCCGCCGTTCTATTCGGAGTGATGCCACTGCGGCAGATATTCAAGACCGATCCCAACGACGCAGTTAAGAGCGGTGGAAGCCAATTCTCCGGAGGGCGCCGCTGGGCGCTTCGCGATGTCCTGCTGGCGGCACAGATCGCGCTTTGCTGCGTCACTGTCACGGCTGCTTTTGTCTCGCTGCGTGGCCTGGGCAAGGCCCTGACCATGGACCTGGGTTTCAATCCGAACAATGCTTTGCGTACGCAATTCGATCTGGGCCGGGCGGGCTATACCAACGATGCCGCCGCCGATCATTTCCAGCGCCAGTTACTGGAAAGGGTCTCCGAGATCCCGGGAGTGGAAGCCGCAGGCTACGCGAATACTACGCCCCTCTCCTTCGAGCAAAGCGCTTCTGCGGTCTTCTCTCAACAAAGCAGCGATTTCAGACCCTCAAAGAAAGCATTTGAAACCTATATCTACGACGTTTCACCTGGATATTTGACCGCCTCTGGAACACCACTGCTCGAGGGACGCGATGTCAGCTTTGCCGACACGGCGAAGACGCCGCCTGTTGCCATTGTGAATCAGCAGTTCGCCCGGCGACTCTTCCACTCCGAGCACGCCGTCGGACGCTATTTTAAAAACCGCTCCGGTGTGTCGATCCAGATCGTGGGCATCATGGCCGATGGAAAACACTTTACGCTCAGTGAAGATCCGGAAGCCGCAGCGTTCTTCCCGATCTCGCAAGTAGGAGACACCAGGACGTCGCTCATCGTCCGGACCCGGCGCGACACAGCCGATATGGTAGCCACCATTCGCAACGTGGTCCGCGATCTTGACCGCGCCGTTCCGATTCAGGAATCGGGCCCCTGGAACAGCCAGCTTGCACTGAGTCTCTTTCCATCCCAGGTGGCGACAGTTGCCCTCGGCCTCTTTGGCGCTTTTGGACTCCTGCTCTCGATCACCGGCACCTTCGGCCTCGCCTCCTACACAGTCAGCAAGCGACTGCGCGAACTGAGCATTCGTGTCGTTCTCGGTGCGCAGGCGAAGCAGATTCTCTCGGCCGCGCTCGGCCGCATGCTGATCCTGCTTGCCAGCGGCTCGGTTGTCGGCATACTGCTCGGCGTGGCCGCAAGCCGACTGCTTTCGGCGATTGTCTACCAGGCCACAGCGCAGGATCCATTCGTACTTGGTGCTGTTGCATTAACTTTGCTGCTGACCGGATCACTTTCGGTCGCCGGTCCCGTGAGACGCGTCCTGCACGTCGACCCGGCAAACCTGCTCCGCGAACAATAGTTTTCATGACGCGCAGCAGGAAGTAATTCACACACAAGAAAGGGCTGGTAGGGCCGGGCCTCAACGGGCTGTTGCCCAAATCCACAGGCCGAGAGGACCCCACGAAGTTGGCTTCTTCCTGCTCCGTCAGGGGCGGCTTATTCTATTGAAAAGCCACGACACCGAATGCAACCTGAATGCTCAAGTGGACAAAACATCATCGCTAGGGGGGTTATCAGCGCCAACGGCGCTGCGCAATGTAGCCCAGCGTTGGCCTGATTTTAAGGCCTACGCTGGGTTGACGTTGCACCATGGCCACAACCCCATCGGGGTTGTGAATGCAGGTTGCCCTGGGTTCCCAACGTAGGCCTGAAGAACGGGCCAACGTTGGGCTTTAAGACGCAGCGCCGTTGGCGCAGATGTTTCCGCATGCCTCATTGAGTAACTAATATGGTGTCAAGTCTGAACTCTTCTGCAAATCGATTCATGACATATGCCCGAATGAGTTTCTTTACTGCTCGATTATTGCTGCAGCAGCAACTCTTCAATTGTAGAAAAGTTCAGACCTGACCCGGCGTCCGGTTAAAGTAGACCCCATGGTCGCGTTGCGTTACGAATAGAATTTGGTTTCGGGTCGATTCGATTGTTGAGGTGTTTACCATGCCGCTCTTTGTGAAAGCCCGAAGTCTCCTGAGAAATCTCTTTTTAACTCGGCGTGTTGAGGCAGACCTCGACCAGGAGGTTCATTCCCACCTCGAGATGCTGATAGAGGAAAAGATTCGCGCGGGCATGTCGCCGGAGGAAGCGCGACGCGACGCGCGGATCGAATTGGGCGGAGTCGACCAAGTCAAGGAGCGCGTGCGCGATGCGCGGATGGGCGCGTTTTTCGATTCCCTGTTGCAGGACATTCACTACGGCCTTCGCACGCTGCGCAAATCTCCCGGCTTCGCGGTGATCGCCGTTCTCACCCTGGCCCTCGGCATCGGCGCCAACACCGCCATCTTCAGCGTCGTATACGCCGTGGTGCTCCGCCCGTTGCCATACACGCATCCGGAACAGTTGATCAGCGTCCTTCAGGCGAAGCCGCAAGAAAGCATTCGAGGGACGGGTTGCTCATTCCCCGACTTCACCGAGTGGCGTGAACAGAATCTTGTGTTCAGCGAATTGGCGGGAGCCGAGGGTCACGAACTCACGTTGACGGGGCATGGTGATCCCTCGGTGGTAACAACAATGGTCGTGACGCCTGAGCTTTTCTCCCTGTTGGACGCGAAGCCGCTCGCTGGGCGCACGTTTCTTTCCGAAGACGGTCAGAAAGGCGCGGCGCCCGTCGTAATCGTCAGTGAAAATCTTTGGCGCGGGCGGTTTGGAGCCGACCCGAACATCGTCGGCAGTTCCATAAGCCTGGACAAACGACCCTTTACCGTCGTGGGAGTGATGCCCGCCGAGTTTAGCCTCCGACTAATCACGCAGACCCAGGACATTTGGATACCCCTCGTCCAAGATCCGCTCTTCGGTCCATGGATGTCGCGACGAGGGCAGCATTGGCTGCCCGTAATTGGAAGATTGAAGCCGGGTGTCTCCCTCGCGCAGGCTCAGGCCGAAATGGACACGATCAGCGCGAGGCTCGCCAAGGAGTTTCCGGCGGAAGATGCCGGATGGACGATTCAACTAGCCCCGCTTCAGACCGCGATCGTAGGAGATATGAGGTCCGCGCTGTTCGTATTGTTGGGCGCGGTGGGACTCCTGCTTTTGATCGCTTGCGCGAATATCGCAAACATGCTCCTGACTCGCGCCACCTCTCGCGCAAGGGAGATGGCCATTCGCACGGCGCTGGGCGCGGGACGCGCTCGAATCGTCCGTCAATTGCTGACCGAATGCGCGGTGCTCGGTTTGCTTGGTGGAGGCGCGGGTATATGTCTGGCCTATTGGGGGGTCTCGGTTCTGACCACGATGCTGCCTCAGAATTTACCGCGGTTTCATCCGGTCCGCGTCGACAGTGGTGTCCTGGTCTTCGCTCTTCTTCTTTCCGTCGCGGCGGGCTTTCTCTTCGGCCTGGCACCCGCACTCTACTCGGCTGATTTCAATGTGCAGGAAAACCTCAAACAAGCCTCCGGCCGCTCGGGAGAAGGCAGCAAGCGCCGCGGTTTCTTGGCGGGGGCGGAAATCGCTCTTGCGACGGTGCTTCTTGTCGCGGCAGGTTTGTTGATTCGGAGCTTCGCCTCCCTGACGTCTGTGAGTCCCGGTTTTAACGTTCAGCACATGGTGAAAGCGGACGTCTCGCTACCTCAATTCGAGTATTCGACGCCGCAGCAGTGGACCTCCTTTTCCAATGAATTGCTCGACCGCATCCAGGCCGAGCCCGGCCTGCGCGATACGGCGCTGGCTGTTCCACTGCCTTTGGTGAGCGGTGTCGTCAATTTGGGTTTTGACATTGTGGGAAATCCTCCTCTGACGGCCGGAACAAGCAGAAAGGCCGATTACGTCGCGGTGAGCCCGGAGTATTTTCGCGTGATGGGGATCCCATTGCTCCGTGGCCGCGACTTCGCCGTCCAGGACTCCTTAACCGCGCCGCGTGTTGCCTTAATCAGCGAAGCGTTCGCTCATTTTTACTTCCCCAATCAAGATCCCATCGGAAAGCAGCTTATTTTTGGTTTCCCGCCAGGCCCGGGTGCACAACGCGTGATTGTGGGGGTCGTAGGTGATGTGCGGGACGTATCGCTTAGCCAGGAACCGGGCCCCATAATGTATGTGCCATTTGCACAGGCTCCTTTCTGGGGCTCTGAAATAGTCGTAAAGAGCTCATTGGCGCCGTCCGCCGTTGCTGCGGCTATCCGAAAAGACGTAGCGAAAATTGACAAGGATTTGCCCGTGACAGATGTCTCTTCCATGCCGGAAATCCTGGATGCTTCCGTTGGCCAACCGAGGTTTCGCACGGTGCTGCTTGGTCTATTTGCCGCGCTGGCGCTCGGGCTCGCCGCAGCGGGAATTTTCGGGGTCATTTCCTATTCCGTGTCTCGCCGCATGCACGAGCTGGGGATTCGCATCGCGCTGGGGGCGACACCCACGAGCGTTCTTCGCCTGATTCTCCGGGAATCAGCAAAAATCATATTGATAGGATTGGCGGTCGGTATTCCGGTGGCATTGGGCCTCGCGCGCTTTCTCTCGAGTTTGCTCTTCGCCGTTCATTCAGCCGATCCACTGACTTTTATTGCCGTGCCCGTTTTACTGGCGCTCGTGGCGCTGGCAGCATCTTACGTTCCCACGCGACGCGCCATGCGCGTCGATCCCATGGTCGCCTTGCGAGACGAATAGTACCTCGCGCGAGTGAGCTACAAGCCTCCCTGGGAAGAACCTCTCATTAACGTATGGGGACTAGTGAACATTCCTGGCGATTGTGACCGACTGACGGCGAACTCGCAAGTAATCCATATGTCCGATTAACGCGCTAACCGGACACCTGGCCCGGCCCGCCGTGACACCTGAATTCGAAACCAACAAAAGGCAGAACCTATTGCAGAAATCGCCATGGACTTTAATCGTTGAGAATGGAAGGGTCTGACCCGAAAATTGACCCTCCCTCTCAGCGACAGGCCGGATCTGAACTATCCCCCACCTCCCGGTGGGGGGATTTGGTTCAAGCGGGGACAGACACCCGCATTTAGCAGGCGTCCGATTGGTGTCGAAAATGGTGTCTGTCCCCTTCATCTCTTGTACCGTTCCAGCAGGCCGGCGATTTCGTCGAACGCTCTGTCGCGGGCGACCTCGAAGAGCGATCGGCCATCGGGATCCCTGGCGGTCACATCGGCGCCACGTTCGAGCAATACATAGACAGCTTCAACCTGGCCTCGATCGACCATCCGCACCAAAGGGGTCTGCCAATCCCCGCTCCTCGGTTTTCGGGAGATGCACTCGGCAAAGGGCCGGTTCAGGGCAGTCGCATCGCGCGCCGGCCCGCTGCCTCTCCGGACATACCTCCGCTTGAATCCCCTCCGCTAGGTTGACTGGCACTCTCATCTCTTATAAACTAAAGTGTGAAGAGAACGGAAAAAAGAAAAATTACCCTTTAGTTCTCGCCTCAGTGTCGAGATTTGGTTCCTTCACCCGAGGACGAGGGACAAATCTCGACACCGGGAGAACTCCGAGCGAAAGGCGTTGCTGGTCCGGGCTGCAGCGGATAGCAACGCGAGTGACGGGAGAGGTCTTTGCGACTGGCGCGAGAGTTTGCGAGCGGAGGCCCGGCGCGAAGCGCGACACGTTAGTGCGGAGATCTGCAACGCCAAAGCACATTCCCGGAGGAGCAAACACGAAAGCGAGGCGGGGTGCCGTCTCAATAGATGCGCGCGGCCCTGCATCAGAAAAAAACGAAAGCTACATTGATCTGTTTCCTGGAGCATGAGGTGTCGATGAAGGCGAAGTGGATCGTGCGCACCTTTCTTGTGAGCCTACTCGCCATTAAAGGAATCGGTCTATTCAATTGTCCGCTTTTAGCGCAGGAGGTAAAACCTCGTGAGGCACTGCGGCCAGACGAGATGGCGGATCTCGTCGCTGCTGGGTTGTCGCCTTCGGTTCTCTATCCATTACCGGGCGAGGTGGTCGATGTGACGGAGGGAGTTCGCAACCGTGCGAGCCACAACGAACGGAACGTCATTGTGGCTCTGTTCGCCGATAGCACGAGAATCGCTTCAGAAGCAATCGACGTAAACGCGGGAGAGACGCGTACGTTGCACTTCTCTTGGCGACCCAAAGAGGAAGGCGCAATCACACTTACGCTGCGAATCGATCCTGATCAGACGCACATGGAGCTGGACCGACGTGACAACCAGGTGTCTCTCGATGTTGTTGTCGCACGACAGCCAGCGGCTGGGGCCGACTTTGCAGCTTCAGACTTGCAATTCGTGACGGTCGAAGGAAAACCGTCTCTGCTCCGTGCAATCGTGCAAAACAATGGAAAAGTCGCGGGAAGCGCGCCGCTCGTGCTGCAGGTTGACGGACGGACAGCCGCGCGGCGGCTGGTTGTGCTTCGCGCCGGCGAGCGACTCACGGTGGAAATTCCGTGGTCATCAGAAGAATTTCGCGGGCGGCTATCGGCGGAGATCAATCCGCGCTTTCGCGCCAAGGAGGGGAAGACGGACGACAATCTGCTCTCGCGGGACCTGCGGCCATCTGTTGGTCTCGTGGTGGAAGGTCTCTCGATTTCTGCGGCGCAGTTTGATCCGAAGCGGCCGAGACAGGTGACGATTAGCTTTCGAATCCTAAACGCCGGGCGGGATGCGATCACCGAGACCTTTCGGACCGCAATTTTTCCCGGAGCGATCCGATCGGACAACGCCCAGCCGCTCGATACGTATTATCTGACGACGAATGGCTTAGCGGCTGGAAGCTCGATTTACGTCTCGCGCACGATCATATCGCCGGTGGGCGAATTCGATGTGCGCGTTGAAGCTGATGCAGATCACAAGATCAAACTAGCGAATGGGACGAGAAATATCGCCACGGCGAAATTCAAGAATCCAACTCCCTCGACAGGACGATGGGTTTCCATCGGGCCCCGGCTCATAACAAGTGGCCCGTCAGGTTTTCGCGCCAACGGGCGGGTCACTGCGATCGCCATAGATCCGACATCCCCCTCAACGGTTTACGTCGGCGCCTTCCACTCAGGAGTCTGGAAAACAAGTGATGGCGGCGCGTCCTGGGCGCCTATCACGGATAGCCTGCCGACGCTGGACGTCGCAGCGATCGCCGTCGATCCATCGATGCCGTCTCGTATTTACGTCGCTTTGGCGGGTTTTGGAGTATTTCGCTCGACGGACGCGGGTATCAGCTGGACTCAAATATCGGTGGACCTCCAAGCGGAAGTGCGGTGGGGGGTGCTGCTAGTTAATCCAACGAGTCCGAACGTGATTTATGTCGCGTCTGCGGCCGGTGTTTATCGTTCCGGCGATTCCGGCGGTACCTGGCAGCTTTCGAAGTCCGGCGGCGAAGCTACGGACCTGGTGATGGATCCAACGAATCCAAACATTCTGTACGCGGCGCTGTTTGGCAACGGCATCTACCGGACCATCACTGGCGGAGCCGGCGGTGACAGCGATTGGGTCAAACTGACGGCAGGATTGCCCTCGAGCGACATAGCACAGATCACGCTTGCGCTATGTCGCGGCACCCCAACCGCACTCTACGCGGGCTATTCACGATTGTCAGGTTTTCAGTTGTATCGCACAACGAATGCCGGAAGCTCTTGGTCGCTGCAATCCACTGCGCCGTTCTCTGGCCTATTCAATGACGCGATCGGCGTGGATTCCGGAGATCCAAACACGGTTTATATCACCGGTGTAGGTATCTACCGTTCGACCGACGGCGGTGCAAACTTCGCTCCGTTAAGCGGCACGCACGGTGATCACCACGCGTTCGCGAACGACCCCGTAACTGCGGGCTTGATTTACGTGGGAGACGACGGCGGAATTTACCAATCTACGAACCGTGGCGATAGCTGGACTTTTTTGGGGGAAGGAATTTCGAATGCCGAGCTCTATGACATTGCGGACGCCGCAACGCAGTCCAGTCTGGTGATCGCCGGAACACAGGACAATGGGAACATAAAATACGACGGCAGCAGTACGGTGTGGAACCAGATGGACGGCTTCGGTGATGGTGCGACAGTCGATATCGATCCCACTAACGCACAGATTCTCTACGCCATGGGCCAGGGTATTGAAAGCCTTGCGCAATCAACGGATGGCGGCAATTTCTTCATGAACATTGCAGGAGGACTTCCCGCAGGTGTGGGCGTAACGGGTGGATGTGCGATTTACAATACTTATTTTCAAGTTCATCCAAGCCAGCCGACGACGCTCTTAGCTTCACCGGTGCCAGGAGTCTCGCCGCCTGGGCCGTGTGGCGCACTCTATCAGACGACCAATCCTCAGCCCCCAGGCTTCTGGTCGCTGTTGTTTAGGCCGCCGTCTGGAAGTATCGTGCGCTCGGCAGTGGATCCCAGCGTCAACCTTGATTACGCAGCCTCGTCCGATGGTCGGATTTATGCAGGGCCTGGCGGTGCCAACTGGCAGACCGTATTCACTCATCCGTCCGGCTCTAGCGTCAGTGACGTGAGGATTGACGCCGAGGACCCTGCGACTGTCTATGTGGCGTTCGGGGGTACAGGCGCGGGCCGCGTATACCGGTTAAGGCGATCATCGGCAGCGCCCACGTCCATGACCGCGACGGACATAACCTCGGATCTGCCGAGCGGGCTCACGATTGGCCAAGTCTTCGGCCTCGCTAGCGGTGGGGCCCTCGCGGTTGACCGCCTGTTGCCGCTGACGATCTACGCAGGGACAAGTCGCGGAGTGTACTGTGGACGAACCAGCGATGGGGGCAATACGTGGTGGTGGACACCTTACAACAATGGAATGCCGCCCGCGGATGTGACGGACCTTGAGGTCCACCCAACCACAGGAGTAATGCGGGCCGCGACTTACGGCCGCAGCGCCTATGAAGTGAACACCGATTCCCCCATCGGCTCCTTGCTGGGCGCCTCTGGCAGGATCACATTCCTGCGGGTGAACGATCTCGGGACCGGTTTCGGTCCCCCCTACGATTTTCTGGATGCCGAAGTAATCGTCTTGCTGGATGCCCAGCCTGGCAAGGGGTTCGGTTTTCAATTGCGAGCCGACCAAGACCTGCATGATCACGCAGGAATGTTGGATCTGCTGCGCACAGCTTTTCGCAAGAATCAGATCGTTCATCTTGACTACATCCGGACGGGGTTTCGGAATGGAAGGATCATCAGGGTAGCAATAGTTCAATGAGAAGCAGGGAGGTTTGCCATGCAACGAATCGCTGTCTATTTACGAGTCTTTATGGTGCTCGGCCTTGTCTCTGTCGGGTGTGCCCGCCTAAGCATGGCACAACTGCCGGGAGGTACGGGCACCAACTGCACGCCCTCAACTTCCTTGCAAGTCAGCGCCAGTGCGGGACCTGACGTCGATCCGGCACAGTCCGGGGTTCAGGTCAGGATCGGGATGAGTGTGCAAGCGTCGGGTGTGGCCAGGCTGGTGCGGCTCACCCTGAAATGCGATGTGACGGAAACGTTGGCGCCGCTGTCTTGGTCACTCACGTTCCAGCCTCCTGGGGGTGCAGAGATTGATGTGACGTCGATGCTTTCCCCCGCCACATCCCAGAGCGAAAACTCGCCAAGTACGACGTCCTTCACCGCTGCTCAAGAAGGAACCTACCGCGTGGCTCTCCGGGGGAGCGGTCCTTCGGGTATGACTCGAACTGCTGTAGCCCAAGTTTTAGCTGTTTTCCCACCTCCAGTCCTGATGGGGCAATGCGGGAAGCTCAACTTTCTCCGCGGACACGACCTGGGTACGGGATTCGGTCCCCCCAGTGATTTCATTGATGTGGAAGTGGTGGCAAAGTTTGCGAGCGATCCGCCTAAGGCTTTCGGTTTTCAACTTCGGACTGACGCCAACGGCCCCACCCGCAGCGGCATGTTGGATTTGCTGCGTGACGCCTTCAACAACAACTGGACCGTCTGCCTCGACTATTTGCTGGTTCCCGGGAAGAACAATGGCGTCATCATTCGAGTGGCGCTGACGAAGTAGCTCCCGCGCTGGCGGACGAATGACGTTAGGACTCTATCGAAACTGCTCAGTGAACAATGGTTTTCATGACGCGCACCCGGAAGTAATCCACACACAAAAAAAGAGTGGCAGGGCCGGGTCTCAACGGGGTGTTGCCCGAATCCACACCACCCATGGTCGCACCGAGAGAATGCACGGAACTCGAGAGCATTATGCCCCTGCGACCGTCAGCTCCGTTAGGGGCGGCCTCTTTATAGATTCGTCAACCTACCCATCCAATCCAGCTCCGTTAGGAGCGACCTCTTTGAGAGCCGAGACCCTTACCCTGATCTTCCGCGAGACCGATGTCGCTCCGCTGGAGCTCGGAGAATCCCATTTACCACACCTGGACCTATAAATAGACCGCTCCTCACGGAGCTGTTGGAGGGTAACTTGGGGCGCCCACTTGGTCTCAGGATTTCGACAACCGCCCGGACGGGTGGCGCACACATCGTTCGCCGCGGCGAACGATGTGTGCGGTAAAGAGTCGATCTCTCTAGGCTCCTGTGGAGCCCCCCCTCACACAAAGCCGCACACATGCCAAAAGCACCTGTGTGCGCCACCCCGGCCCCCTTCATCGTCATTCATAAACGCCCACGCCGGAGGTTACGACGAGGCGCCGTGCCGTTCCAGCAGGCCGGCGATTTCGTCGAACCCTCGGTCGCGGGCGACCTCGAATAGCGATCGGCCATCGGGATGTCGGGCGGTCACATCGGCGCCCTGTTCGAGCAAGACGCGGACAGCGTCAACCTGGCCCCGATCGACCATCCGCACCAAAGGTGTCTGCCAATCCTCGCGTCGGGGTTTACGAGAGATGCACTCGGCAAAAGGCCGGTTCAGTGCAGCCGCATCGCGCGCCAGGATGTCGGCAATTCGATCAATCCGGCCGAAGTTCAGGGCATCGAACAGGCAGATTCCAGGTTCGTCAAGCAGCCGGTCACGCAGATCCGCATAGTCGTAGAAATCAGCCCATCCGATCGCTGTGCTGTCATACCACGGATCGCGCAACGTCAGAGATGCTCCATGGGCCAGAAG
>JBAVHJ010000620.1:0-6110 GCA_049685715.1 Terriglobia bacterium
GTTCGAGCCCCATCAGGTCCACCAATTAAAAGCAAAATCCAAATTCCAAACCTCCAAATTCCAAGTAAATCTCAAATTCCTGGACCCAAATTCCAAGTAAATCGACGGTGAGCCAGCCCGCCCCACCGGCCGGAATACGTGGCGCGGTGAAGTGATATCACTCCCCCCAAGACGACCGCCAGCGCTCCTGCTATGGATCCTCTCACGAGGGAGCGGTGGATCGTCTACAGAGGAAATACTCCGCCTTCGCTGTATCAAGCCGCTGAAATTGCGGCTGGAAAAACACAACCCCACTTGATGTTAATTGTCGCTTGAAGGGTTGGGTGAAGTGAGCGGGTCGATCTGGCTCTCGCCTAGCTCTCTTAGGTCCGACCAAAAGCCTTCCGGTGCAAAAGGGGGGAGGGTACAGCGGGTCGCGACGCTAGGTCTTGCGTGCGGCCTGCCCAACAAGTTGGCGGAATTCCTCTTCTTCACGCAGGCATTCAAGGTCAGAATCGCGGGCAATCCAATCCAGATTGTGATAGCCGGCGGCTATCGCTTTTTTGACCGATTCCAACGCCTCTTTCTTTCTGCCGAGAAGCCCATAGACACAGGCGGCATTATACAGAATGTTGGAATCGTTGGGACGCAGCGCCACGGCCACTTGAAGTTCCTGCCCTGCCGCCTCTGTGTCTCCGAAAGAGGCGTGGTGGGCAGCGAGCAGGATCCGGGCACGGACGTCTTCGGGAACGAGCTCAAGTTGCTGCTTGAGGACGGTCCGGTGGTGATCACGCAGCTTCCGCGCCGCGTCGTGCTGTTTCAGGTTCTCCAGGGAATTCACCAGGGGGATGTACATATTGTAATCATCCCCATTCACTTCCATGGCGCGATCGATTAAGGCGACAGCTTCCTGCCAACGGTCCGACGTAAAATAGCATCGTGCCAAAACATTGTAAGCCCCCGGGCAATCTGCCTTGCGCTCGATGGCCAGCTGGGCATCCTGAATAGCTTCGTCGTACTTTTTCTGGACGTAAAGGATGCGAGCCCGGGCGACCAGCGCCTCGGCAAGCTGCGTTTCCAACTTCAAAGCCCGCTCGCACGCCGTCAATCCTTTTTCTATCCAACGCGGAGCCTTCTCGTGCCATTCATAAACAGTGGCACAAGCGTTGGCGATCCCGGCATGCGCCAGCGCAAAGCCGGGGTCGAGCATGATGGCCTGTTCGTACATTTGCATGGCAAATTCCAAGTCCGAACGGGTCTCTCGCCGGGCATGGCCGCGGCCTCGCAGGAAATAGTCGTACGCTTGAGTGTTCTCGGTAGGCTTGCGGGCGATCGCCTTTTCTTCCTGCGGCGTGAGCGTGATGCGCAAGGCCTGAGTGATACTCCGGGCGATCTCTTCCTGGACCTCGAAGACGTCTTTCAGTTCCCGGTCATAACGCTCTGCCCAAGCCGAGTGCCCCAATCGAGTCTCGACCAACTGGGCGGTGATCCGCAGACGATTGCCGGCACGACGCAACGAGCCCCCCAGTACATAGGTGGCGTTCAGCTCCTGGCCGACGTGGGGGCCCGTGACGGGTTTATCGCGGTATGCCAGCACGGCGGCTCGCGGGAAAACGCGCAACTCCCGGATCTTGGAGAGTTCGGTGATGACGTCTTCCGTCATCCCGTCACGGAAGTATTCGTCCTCCTTGGCTCCGCTCAGATTCTCGAAGTAGAGCACCGCCACCGATTTTTCCGCCGGCGCGGCGACGGGGACTCCCGCGCGTCCCGAATCTGAATCCTTCTTCAATCGCTGCAAGTCTGCGCGCAAGGAGGCCGCTGTCTGATAGCGGGCCTGCGGACTCTTCTCCATCGCTTTATTGATCACCTGCTCCAACTCAGCCGGCAATCTCGGATTCAGCCGCACCGACGAGATGGGAGCCCGATTGAGAATGGCATCAAAGATGACGGCGGAGGTGTTGCCTGAAAATGCGGGTTGACCGGTCGCCATCTCGTAGAGCACGACGCCAAAGGAAAAAACATCGGTGCGAGCATCCACTTCCTGGCCGCGCGCTTGCTCGGGAGACATGTAAGCAACGGTTCCCAACGCGGTCCCCGGCGTGGTCAAATCCTCCGGGGGCTTCGCCACGGTCGCCAGAATCGAACTCCCGTCTTCTCCCAGCGGTCGCGACCGCTTCGGAGCCAGCTTGGCCAAGCCGAAATCCAGGATCTTGGCTTGGCCGCGCGCGGTAATGAAGATGTTGGCCGGCTTAATATCGCGGTGAACAATCCCTTTCGCGTGCGCAGCCTCCAACCCCTCGGCGATCTGGACCCCCAACGTGAGGAGTTCGTCGACCGCGATGGGTTGACCTTCGATTCGATGCTTCAGGGTCTGGCCTTCCAACAACTCCATGGCGATGAAAGGCCTGCCGTTGTACGCGTCAATGTCGTGAATGGTACAGATGTTGGGGTGATTCAAGGCTGAGGCCGCGCGGGCCTCACGTTGGAAGCGTTCCACAGCCTGGCGATCAGCGGAGTATTCGTCCGGCAAAAATTTCAGGGCGACGTTGCGGTCGAGCCGGGTGTCTTTGACCTTATACACGACTCCCATGCCACCGCCACCCAATTTTTCCAAGATGAGATAATGAGATATTGTCTCGCCGACCATAGGGAAATGGGCCTGAAGAACACGCATCCTACCCTTGTGCACGTGAAGAAGTCAAGGAAAAGCCAATGTTTTAAAAATGAATGGACTCGCAAAAATAGTGATCTTCATTTGGGATTCATCAGGAAGGAAGACCTCAGCCAATTGCTTCTCATTCTCCCCTCTGTCATCGAACCGATGGGGGGCGGCGGCAGAGACTTTGACCTGCCCCGTCCCACCCTGCTGGAGATGCAACCCTAACATGCCAACATGTTCATCAGGTTTCCAAATTCCGTTCGAGGCTTCTCACCTGCGCCGGCGCTGAGGTGATGTGAAGCCGTACCCCTGCACGGACGATAGCAGCGTGCTCGGCATGGAAACACCGTCTCGAAAAAACGGTGGACCGTAATCCGGCAGAAAACTCGGCAACAATCGCCTCATGCTAATGCAATGGAGCTTGGAAAAGTACGACCCTGATTGGTGATGGGGCCGAATCCGAGGGAGGAGGTCGAATTTGCTTTAAACCGTTGATGCATGCACAAGTCGCATGCCTTCTCTAAGACAGCCGGCCGGCGCATGGCGGAATTGAAGCATGTTGAATGGAGGCAAATTTGGATCGTGGAATCACAAGTAGCGCGGACGCCAGCTCCGCCCCAAGAAGGAAGCCGCCAAAAGCACGGTTGTCATCAACACATACATGAGGGAATGGCCCGCTCCTGCCGAAATTCCCATAAAGTCCAAGGATGGGACTCGATTCAAAGGACCAACATACCACCACAAGAGATACACAACCTCAAAAGTCTTTGGTCCTCCGCTCCAAATCCCTAACGCAAGCGCCAAGGTGGGTATTAGGAATGCAGCAACAAGCCAGGACAGAATGGCATGGAGATCACCTCTAAGAAAAGACCGCAACAACACCCCGCTTCCCGTTATGAATGTCACAATGACTCCCGCCAACCATACGGCCGGAAGTTGTCTCCATAGAAACGATGGGGCCGAAAAAATAAAAGCGGTAGTTGCGTAACGGCTCTCCCGAGTTCCCATTTGCGACCATATCATCAATGGCCAAATCCAGACTGCGACCAAGAGTCCGTGAGACATAGCGAGCGGCGTTACTAGACTGGCGATGAAAAGCCCGGCGGCCACGCAGTACCACCAGCGGGACACGCCTTTCAGCATCAACTTCAGTTCTGAAAGAACCAAATCTGTGAGGGAGCCGCCCCGGTCATCTGATGGCAATGGCGTGAGGTGTGTAGAAGTCGCGGCGAATGTCTCCTGCTCGCGCTCTGGAATCAGCTGGGGTTGTCGAGCTGTGGGTCTAGCTCCTGGCAGGTCCAAAGACGGATCAAAGCGATGGAAAAAGAACGCGGCAATATAGGCGATCCCTAGAGCAACAGCAATCCAGAAAAAGTGCTCCGCGACAAGGGCTGGCGTCCAGTGGATACCATTCCAGGGAAAGACAAGGGGCGCCTTCGTGTCCCCAGGATTCAGCTGAAGACCATGGACAGAACCCGGAGCCACCTTTTGCAAGGCTGAATCCATACTCCAGAAGAACAGGCTGAGGCCAGAAAAATCGAACCACGCCGTCTTAGTTTCTACGCCCAGGCTCAATAACCCGACCCAGAGGAAAAAATACACTACATTGCCCACCCCGCCCCGAAGATGGGGAACGCATTCGAAGAATACAGCCAGAGCGCCGACCAAGGACATACATGGCAGAGCGACAAAGAGGAAAGGAAAAACCAGCACCCCGAAATCGGTTCCTGCTCGATCCTGCAGCAGCGGCATCAGGACACTGGCAGAGGCCAGGACAAGCACCATCGAGGCTAATACGAAGAAATTGCTGATTGTTTTTCCGACGGTATAAAGCGGCTTGCTCAGCGGTGTTGCTGCCAGAATTCTCCCTACTCGCGTTTGCTCGTCTCGCTCAATCCCATTCTTGACAATGTAGAAGCCAAAGAGCGATATGAAGATGATGCACACCAGCTGCATCGAGGCAGCAAACCACGCAGAATCAGGTACGCCTCGGTATTTATTCAACTTTAGAACAATTTTTCCCGTGTACACAACAACTGCCAGGTAAATTGAAAATCCGAGCGTGAGCAAATAGCTGGAGCGCCGCGCGCGCTCCAGGAGGTCAGCACGGGCGAGGGAGAAAAGAAGGTAGAGACTCTTCACGTTCGCTCTCCTTTTTTGTACTGCGACATGCAAAACAGGTAGGCATCCTCGAGTGTTGGCGCCAGAGGAACAGCACCCGCAGGAGCTGAATCGGCTACGACCCGGGCGTGAACCCCATCGCCGCGATGAAGGGTGCTGCTTATTAAATAGGTTTGTCTGGCACCAACTAGCTCAGTGCTGGGGATGATCCACTCCCACACCTTGCCTTCCACCTTTCCAAGAAGGACCTCCGGAGTCGCGTGTTGGACGAGGGAGCCGCTTGCAATGAACGCAATGCCAGTGGCAACGGCCTCAACATCAGAGACGATGTGTGTTGATAGAATCACGATTCGTTCACCCGAAAGCTCGGAGAGCAAATTGCGAAAGCGCAAGCGTTCCTCTGGATCGAGGCCTGCTGTCGGTTCGTCCACAATGAGCAAATGCGGATCGTTCAACAGCGCCTGCGCAATGCCTACCCGCTGCCTCATCCCTCCCGAAAACCCTCCCAGCGGCCGCTTGCGGGCTTCTCTGAGGTTCACCAGATCCAGCAATTGGTCGATCCGTTTGCGGGCAGCAGCTCTTCTCAGTCCCTTGACCGCGGCCAGGTATTCAAGAAATTCGACTGGGTTCAGGTTTGGATACACGCCAAAGTCCTGCGGCAAGTAGCCGAGCACACCGCGCAGCGCGTCCGGCTGTTGTGAGATGTCAGTCCCGTCCCACTTCACCGTCCCCTCCGTGGGTCGCGTGATGGTGGAAAGGATGTTCATGAGCGTGGTCTTCCCTGCCCCGTTGGGCCCAAGAAGGCCCAGCACGCCCGGTCCGAGCTCCAGGCTAAAGTTCTTGAGAGCCCACAGACCACCCTTGTATTGTTTGCTGACGCCTTCAATAAGAAGCTGCATTCGTTCCTCGCTTGTTGCGACCCGCCGGAAATAGCGGGCTGGGGTCAGATCGGGACTTTAGCCAATTTCGAGTGCCCCAGTACAGGAAAAATGAATGGAGTCGTATCCTTGCAAACTTCAAATGCGAAATAGCTGGATGCAAGGCCTCGTCTCACTGCCGGCCTCTCACCGCCCGTCCGTCGAATCGACGGACGGGTACCGGAGACGAATCCGGATCAGGCTGCCGGAGGCTGCACTTCGCTGAGCCGTCGCTCCAGAAATCTACGTTCGCTGTTATTAGTCACCAGTGCCAGCGCCCGCTTGTAGCTCTCCGCCGCTTCGACTGAGGATCCAAGGCGGCGCAGCAGATCGGCGCGGGCGGCATGCAGCAGGTGATAGTTCTCGAGCTCGCCGGCCGCGGCCAGCGCGTCAAGGATGGCGAGGGCCGGCCGCGGGCCCTCCGCCATCGCGAC
>JBAVHJ010000621.1:0-24028 GCA_049685715.1 Terriglobia bacterium
GGGGCGACCGCCGCGGCGGACGCCCCTACTGAATCATGCACGGATTGCGACATCTTCAATGACGTTCGTATTTGAGATGGTGAGAGTCAACAGAACATTCGCAAATGGAGCCCCACCATTTCATCCATGCGGCCTCTTCCCGCACGAACTTAAGGGTGATCTCGGGGAGCGAATGGCAAGAACCGGCTCTCGGGCGGCCCCATGACGGTCAAAGTTGAAACGGAGAAAGAGCGCAAGGACGGACCAATGGTCTTCAAGGTCCTCGACCAGCGCCTTGAATATCGCTGGATCGGACCGAAGCCGGGTGAAGCCCCAACGATCGTGTTCCTGCACGAAGGGCTTGGCTGTGTAGGGATGTGGCGAGACTTCCCCGATCTCATCGCCCGCGAGAGCGGCTGTGGCGCCCTCGTTTATAGCCGGCGCGGTTATGGCGCTTCCGATCCGGTCCGCAGGCCACGAACGGCCCGCTTTATGCACGACGAAGCGCTCCGAATCCTTCCTGCCGTGATCGAGCACTTCGACCTGCACGACTTCATCCTTTTCGGACACAGCGACGGGGCGTCAATCGCGATTATCTATGCCGGGTCTCACCCTCGATCCGTCCGCGGGCTGGTCCTCGAAGCGCCGCACGTCTTCGTCGAACCCGTTTGCATCGAAAGTATCGCCCGCATCGCGGGACGGCACGCAGCCCCACCCCAAAAGGCTCACGCTGGAAGAGGGTCCCGCCAAACTTCTTCTCATAGAAATGCACAATCGCTGACACCCGAGCAGAAAGGGTACGAACCCGGTGACGTGCGAAAGCGGCTTGCCCGGTATCACGGTACAAATACCGATTCGATGTTCAGGACATGGACAGAGGTATGGCTGAGACCGGATTTTCGCCAGTGGAATATCGAGGAGTATTTGACCGGGATTGAAGCGCCCTTGCTGGTGATTCAGGGCGAAGAAGATGAGTACGGGACCCTCCAGCAGGTCGATGCCGTAGTGACGCTGGTGAGAGGCCCCGCAAAGTCGCTCGTGCTGGCGGGTTGCGGCCACTCGCCGCATCGCGACCAGCCGAAACAGGTCATGTCAGCCACTGTTCAATTTATTCGTCATATCCTCAACGCTTGACGCCAAGGGCGTGGTGTCGTATAGAGAAGGTTATCTTTCCAAAGAGTGTTCGGGCAGGCCTGGATTTTTGGACCTCAGATTCTCAAGAACCTTCAAGGCTGGAGGAGTGCTATGAGTAAAGCTCAGAAGACAACACCCGTCCGCGAGCTGGTATCGTCCGATGAGTGGGCGGCGCGCGTCGACCTGGCGGCCGCCTATCGCCTGGTGGCTCACTACGGCTGGGACGATCTCATCTTCACGCATATTTCTGTCCGCGTCCCCGGCCCGGAGCACCACTTCCTGATTAACCCCTACGGGATGCTGTTCGACGAAATCACCGCATCCAGTCTGGTGAAAGTCGGACTCGACGGTAAAGTGATGATGGAAACCCCTTACTTCATCAATCCCGCGGGTTTCACCATTCACAGCGCCGTGCACGCTGCGCGGGAAGATGCGTTGTGCGTGATGCATCTGCATACCGAGTCCGGCATCGCTGTCTCCGCGCAGAAGGACGGCCTGCTCCCGATTTCGCAGCCGTCTCTCATCTGTCTCACCTCGCTGGCCTACCACGACTACGAGGGGTTAGCGCTGGATGAAGATGAAAAGCCGCGGCTGGTCGCGGACCTGGGAACCAAGACTTACTTGATCCTGAGGAACCATGGCCTTCTGACGGTTGGCCGGACTCCAGCGGATGCCTTCCTCGCCATGTTCACCCTGGAGCGGGCCTGCAGGATTCAAATTCTCGCTCAATCCGGTGGGGGAGGACTGGTTTTGGTGCCGGAGCCGATAATTACACGTGTCTCCGGGCAACTGGAAGCCGTGACGGTGGGACTCGGGGCTCAGTTGGCATGGCCGGGGTTGCTCCGCAAGCTCGACCGGATCGATCCCTCGTACAGGGAATAACGGCCCTCGGAAACTCGCATGGAATGGAGCTTAGTCAATGGGTTCGTTGGCGCCACACGGCCTGCCTCAGTCATCAAACAGCCTGTGAAAGAAACCTACAAATATCTGATCTTTTGTATTCTCATGCAGAACGCCAAGAAATCAATCCAGGTGCAATCGAAATTACGTGTGACAGAAAAGGAACTCAAGCGGGTTCTGTCGGAATCCGCTTTTGCCCGGATCTATCATTTCAAACTGCGCTCATTCTCCAGCGGGACATGCACGCTTCTTGTCCCCTTCATGAAATCCATGGAGCGACCCGGAGGAATCGTTGCCGGGGCGATCTTTATGACCGCAGCCGACGTCGCAATGTGGTTGGCCATCATGACTCAACTGGGGAGTGACGCCGTGTCGGTCACCTCCGAAATGACGACGGCTTTTCTTAATCCCGCTAGGGAGGAGAATGTCTGTTGCACTGCAAGTCTCCTCAAGCTGGGCAAGAGCCGGATTTATGGAGTCGCCGAATGCAAGAATGAAGCAGGTCGACTGCTGACCCATCACACCCTGACTTATGCCCTGATTCATCGTGGACAAAAACACAAGAAGAACTAATGCCTGTAGCCGTTTCCAGTATTCTCTCCGGTCAAAGGATCAAAGAGCCCCAGGCGGGTCTTTCTTAAACCGGGTTCGAGCCTGCCCGATTTCGAAACCTCTCCCTCCTTCCCGCCCGTTCTTTCGCCTGAGCACTATCTTTTTGGTCATTCTCACGTTTGCTCCGGGGGATGTGCCTTCTGCCACAGAAGGACGCCCTGCGGCGACAATTACCCTTGCCGGCAAGATCCTGATCCGGGACGGAACCGTTGTCCCCCCATTTTCCAAGGAGGGCAAGTGGACCGAGGTTGAGGGCAAGCGTTCCGATCGCTATGACACACGTCATTTCATTTGTATAGTCCCGGGCGGGCCCCCTGCGATTGAGCTTATTGTCACTTCGGATCGGAACCGGGAGCCGCCGGACGGGGTGTTTGAAATGGGATTGGTGAATGGGTTCCTGGAGGGATTTGCATCCAAGGCCGGATTCAAGGCTGACAACCTTGTGTTCAAAGACCAGGTCCTCGGCCCTGCCAAAGTGAAACGCGCACTGGTGAAGTTGACGAATGACCGGCAAACACTTTGGGTGCATGCGTATATCTATCCCCGCAAACCCTCCCTGACGTTCATTGCGATCCGGGCACAAGATGGCGCCCAAATGAGCATTGAAAGGTACTTGGCCACCGTGGATGTGAAATGAGGTCAGGCGGTAAGAGGGGGCATTCCCTTGTGTTTGGGGGACCCTCTCGAATGTCACCTTCCGTAGTCCTTCCCGAGAATTCCCGAGTTATCCTGTAACCTTTTAGAATTTCTTCAGTATACATAAGTGACCGGACGATGAGCGAGGCATCCAAGAGCGTGAGTTCACTGACCGACCAGTCATTAATGCAGCAGGTGCGGGATGGGGACGTGGGGAAGCTCGGCATTCTGTTCGAGCGTCACCATGGAATGCTGTTCAGTTTTCTGCTGCGTCTCACAGGGGACCGGACACTCAGCGAGGACCTGGTCCAGGAAGTCTTTGTGCGGCTCCTTAAGTATCGACATACCTATCGCGGAGAGAGCAAGTTCACGACCTGGATGTTCCAGATTGCCCGTAACCTGCGTGTGGATCACTTCAGAAAACACCGCCGGGAGGGTGATTTGAATGAGGAAGAAGCCACTGATTTTGCCAGCCCTGATCCTACCCCGGGCGAACAAGTGGTCCAGAACCAGGAAGCGCGGCTCGTGAAGGACGCCCTGAGCCGGCTCTCCCCGGAGAAACGTGAAGTCCTCCTGCTTACGCGGTTTCACAATCTGAAGCACGAAGAGATCGCTGAAATTCTCGGATGCTCGGTTCCCAGTGTTAAAGCAAGAGTCTTTCGTGCCATGCAGGATCTGAGAGAAAGCTATTCTGAACTCACAGGTGAGAGGGTGTCATGAAATGCGATGCGATAAGAGACCTATTTCCGGATTTTTGGGCTGAAGCTCTCGATGAGAATACCAAGGCAGATTTCCAGTCCCATCTGGCCAACTGCCCATCCTGCCGGGATGAGAATGAAAGCCTGAGTACCGTCTGGATGAAGCTCGGCGAATTCCCAGAGGAAGGGCCCAGTGCCGCCCTCCGGCCTCGTTTCTACGCCATGCTTGAAGGCTACCAGCAAGGGCTGGACCAGGCCAAGCTTTCACGCCGATGGCGGGATGCCGCGAAGGACTGGCTGGGTAAGCTGTCCTTTCGCCGGCCAGCATTCCAACTTGGGTTCGCTGCCGTGCTGTTGATGGTGGGCTTTCTGGGAGGATACGTTTACAAACCCACTGCTTCCAACCACCGTGACGAGCTCGCCCAGCTCCGTGAAGAGGTCCACGACATGCGCCAAATGGTGACCGTCTCTCTTCTGAAGCAACAATCGGCCAGTGAACGGCTGAAGGGCGTGAGTTGGAGCAACCAGGTTATTCATCCGGACCCGGAGCTATTATCGGCCCTCTTGCAGACCTTAAATTACGACCCCAACGTGGATGTACGGCTTGCCTCCATTGATGCGCTGTACCGCTTTTCCAGTGAGCCCAGCGTAAGAAAAGCCCTTATCGAAACACTTCCCCGCCAGGACTCGCCCCTGGTCCAAATCGCCGTGATCGATTTGCTGGTTCAGTTGCAGGAGCGGCAATCCATCGACGTTCTCAAGCAACTCACCCGCGACCAGGACCTGAACAAAGTGGTGCGGGAAAGAGCTCAATGGGGTCTCCAGAAGCTGAGTTAAGGAGAATCGCATTATGAAGAATTTGGTATGGATCCTTGCCGCCCTCGCCGTGCTGACCGTCACCCTCTTCGCCTATGGCTCCGACTGGCCCGACCGAGACCTGCCGATTGTCGAAAAAGAAACCATCCAGAAGACCCTGACATACCCAAATCCGTCAGGGGCGCGCGAATTGAAGATCGACAACGTGGATGGGCCGATCCAGGTGAGTGGATATGATGGCGACAGCGTCCTCCTGGTGGTGGAGAAAACCACGCGGGCACGCTCCAGGGAAGACCTACAGGTGGCAAAAAAGGAGGTCGAACTCAAGATCTCAGAGAAAGGAAACGCCATCGAGTTATTCGTGGACGGTCCTTTCCGGTGCAAAGACGGGACGATCAGTCATCGGGGATGGCATTTGGAAGGATATGTCGTCAACTTTGACTTCCACGTCAAGGTCCCGAGACATTCCGATCTCTATCTCCGGACGGTCAACCATGGAGAAATCAACATCGAGAATGTGGAGGGGAAATACGATGTCGAGAACGTTAACAGCGGGGTCAAGATGAAAGAAGTCGCCGGCTCCGGGCGGGTTTATGCAGTGAACGGCGGTGTGAATGTGCTCTTCAGCAGGAATCCCAATGCGGAATCCTCCTTCGGCTCGCTCAACGGTAATGTGGAGGTTGCATTTCGTCCCGACCTGTCCGCCGACCTGCGATTCCAGACCTTTAATGGGGGCGCGTATACGGATTTTCCGGTCACCGCGCTTCCCAACCTCACGCCGGTCCAGGAACGGCATGATGGTAAGTTCGTTTACAAAAGCAATCGCTTCTTTGGCGCCCGGGTTGGTTCGGGTGGTCCAGAACTCAAATTTGATGCCTTTAATGGAGACATTCGCATCACCAAACGGTAAAGATCAAACCCAGGGAGAATTCCAATGAAAAAAGGCAACCTGTTCTGTCTCGCGGGCCTGGCTCTCATGCTGACCGGAGCTCTGTGTTTCGCGGAGGAAAACCATTCAGACAAAGCCACCGTCCCATTCAGCGACGCTTCGAGGCCGGGAACCGTCAAAGTCGGCCTTCTGGCCGGTAGTATTACGGTCAAAGGGTACGCCGGCAAAGAAGTCATCGTGGAAGCGCAAGGCCGCCCGGAGAGCCGCTCTCATGGTCGAGGACGGGCTGAAGCCGAAGGGATGAAGCGAATCCCCAACACCGCCTCCGGCCTGAACGTTGAAGAAGAGAATAATGTGATCAGTGTGGGGACCAGTTCACTCAACAGGCCGGTCGACTTGACGATTCAAGTTCCCTTTCACACCTCACTGCAATTAAGAACGGTGAACGATGGCGATATCAAGATCGAACAGGTGGAAGGTGAGATTGAAGTCAATGACATCAATGGGGCTGTGGCACTCACCAATGTCTCCGGGAGTGTAGTGGCCCATGCTTTGAACGGCAATGTTGTTGTCAGTCTAACGAAGGTGGATCCCGCTAAATCCATGTCGTTCAGCTCCCTGAATGGAAATATAGATGTCACTTTCCCCCCGGATTTCAAGGCTAACGTGGCGATGAGGTCCGACCAGGGGGAGATTTACAGCGACTTTGACATCAGCATGACCCAGGCTTCCCGCAAACCTGTTGTCGAGGATTCCCGCGGCAAAGGGGGTGCCTACCGGTTCCGCATGGATAAGACCATGAATGGGACCATTAATGGGGGTGGGCCGGAGATGCAGTTCAAGACCTTCAACGGGAACATCTACATTCGGAAGAAATCCAAGTAATTCCACCCGGGTTGAAGATCTCCTGGTTTCTCTCGAGCCATAGAGATTATTTCATAATCCACGGAACTAAACGGCGTGTGCCCTCGTCTAATCTTGTGTTGGAGACAGGGTTAACCTCTGTCCAATGTCGAGTTACACACGACTTCCAAAGTCCACAAGACCTCGGAGGTCTCAATACCACACAGGAGCTGACAACGAATGAATTCTCTGAACCCCGCCATTATTCGCATGGAAGCAGTCAGCAAGGTCTTTTTTACCGACGAAGTAGAGACGCATGCCCTTGAAGGGACCCACCTAGAGATCAAACAGGGAGAATTTGTTGCAATTGCGGGGCCTTCGGGCTGCGGCAAATCGACTCTCCTTTCGATTTTGGGCCTGCTTGACACTCCGACCGAGGGAAGATACTGGTTGAGTGGCAATGCCGTCGAGTCCCTGGACCGTTCCGAAAGGGCACGGGTGAGGAATCGCGAGATTGGTTTCGTATTCCAGAGTTTTAACCTGATCGGCGACCTGACCGTCTTCGAAAACGTGGAGTTGCCGCTGACATACCGTGGCATGCGGGCGGCGGAGCGCAAACAGCGGGTGGTGGACGCGCTCGAAAAAGTCGGCATGGCTCACCGTGTCAAGCACCTCCCAAGTCAACTGTCCGGCGGACAACAGCAGCGCGTCGCCGTGGCTCGGGCCCTGGTCGGCGAACCCTCCATTCTCCTGGCTGACGAACCCACGGGAAACCTGGACTCCAAAAACAGCGAAGCTGTCATGGAACTCCTCCATGAACTTCACCACAAAGGAGCCACCATCTGCATGGTCACCCACGATCCTCGCTTTGCCCGGGCCGCAGAAAGAACGATCCATCTTTTTGACGGCCGCGTGTTGAGCGATGATGAAAGAGAATCGGCGGAGGTGCAGTAGATATCAGGTGTCGGGTTTCAGGTGTCAGAAAGAGATGGTTGAATAATTTGAAACTGATAGCGAGGTCAGAAGTCAGAGGCCAGAAGCCAGAAAAGACTAAAGCAATTCATCTTAGTATTCCTGGCGGGCGCCTCACCTGACACCCGGCACCCGACACCTGGCACTTGGAATCCTCTGTGGAAAAAAACATGAGATCGGGCAACATTCAAATTGATTGATGCCCCCTAGCACGCCGATCTCCAAGTAGGGCGAGCAGTCTGCTCGCCCTACAAACGACACCTCTATTGAACCCCCTCTTTTTCATTGAAAACAAAAACCTTCTTCCTTGACGTCCGTACTATAATCAGGGTGTTCGACCCTTCACAATGAAAACTCTCGACTCAGCCATCCCTCGCATTCTCATTGCAGATGACCAGCCCGACGTGCGTGAGGCGCTGCGCCTCATGCTTAAGGGCGAAGGATACCAAATAGAGGCGGTTCCATCTCCCGAGCGTGTCCTGGGATCTTTGGAAGAGCAGGATTTTGACGTTTTGTTGATGGACCTGAATTATGCGCGCGATACCACCTCGGGAGAGGAGGGGCTGGAACTCCTCTCCCAAGTTCAGAAATTGGACAGCATGCTCCCAGTGGTTGTCATGACGGCGTGGGGGAGCGTGGAAGTGGCCGTGGAGGCGATGCGGCGTGGGGCGCGGGACTTCATTCAGAAGCCATGGGAGAATGCGCGCCTTCTGACGATTCTTCGCACGCAGATCGAGTTGGGACAGGCATTACGCCGGGAACAGCGTCTCGAGGCAGAGAACCGGCTGCTGCGAGCTCAGGGGAGCCCCACTCTGATTGCCAAATCCGAAATCATGCAACCCGTCCTCCAACTGATTGCACGAGTGGGACCCTCAGACGCCAATGTGCTCATCACCGGCGAGCACGGGACCGGTAAGGAAGTGATTGCCCGAACTCTCCACGCTCTCTCCCCACGGGCCTCCACCCCCATGGTCATCGTCAATGCGGGCGGTCTTTCCGAAGGAGTGTTTGAAAGTGAGCTTTTCGGCCATGTCAAAGGGGCGTTCACGGACGCTAAGATAGATCGGGTCGGACGTTTCGAGTTGGCCGATAAGGGAACCCTTTTTCTCGATGAAATTGCCAACGTCCCTCTCAATCAGCAGGCCAAACTCCTCCGCGTGCTCGAAACCGGAGAGATGGAGCGCGTCGGGTCCTCCAAGACGCGCCGCGTGGACGTTCGGCTTATTTCAGCAACAAACGCAGACATCGGAGCCGAAGTGACCTCGGGGCGATTCCGGGAGGATCTGCTTTTCCGCCTGAACACGGTTGAAATCCACCTCCCTCCACTCCATGGTCGGCGCGAGGACATTCCTCTTTTAGCTATGCATTTTCTCCGTCAGTACTCCGAGCGATACCGCAAAAACGTCAGCGGATTCGATGGAGCCGCTTTGCAGGTACTCAAGGACCATCCCTGGCCGGGCAATGTGCGGGAAATGGATCACGCCATTGAGCGCGCGGTGCTGCTGGTCCAGGGAAACCAGGTCAAAGCGAGCGATCTGGGCTTGCGCCCCGCTCGGGAAAGCACAGCCCGACTGGAGGAGATGAGCCTGGAGGAAGTGGAATGCCTCCTCATCCGGAAAGCGCTGAGCCGATTTAGTGGTAATGTCAGCCAGGCAGCCCAGGCGTTGGGTTTGAGCCGTAGCGGGTTGTACCGGAGACTTCAGAAGTATGGATTGTGAACAATGCAGTCGTCAGTTCTCAGTTGTCAGTTGCCAGTGAACACCGATTGTCAGAGCATCTCATATCGCAGGCGTGGGAGCCTCTGTTTCGCAGAAGCTCCCGATTGGCACTCGAATCCAAACCCGGGGATAGTCGTGAACCTGCTGCCTTCTACTGACAACTGAGAACTGACAACTGAGAACTGATTTTTAGATACCTCCATGAGCTCTTCCCAACGATTTCGAGATCGATTTAGATTGAGCCTCGAACAACGCCTCTTCATGATGGCCTTGATGGCGGGGTTTCCTGCGGCCCTCGTCTCCCTCATCCTGCTTTGGAAGGGAGACTACACGTCCAAGGTCCAATGGACCTTGATGGTGGTTATCCTCGGATTCTGGTGGGGATTTGCTTACGCGCTCCGGGGGCGCATTGTGATTCCTTTGCAGACCCTCTCGAATTTGCTTGCCGCCTTGCGCGAAGGCGACTACTCCATCCGGGCCCGCGGCTCGAAGCATGAAGAGAGCCTGGGGGAAGTCATCCTGGAAGTCAATACGCTCGGCGAAACGTTGCGCGAACAGCGGCTGGGGGCGCTGGAGGCGACCACACTGTTGCGCACCGTGATGGCTGAAATCGACGTCTCCATCTTTGCCTTTGACGAACGACAGCGCCTGAAGCTTGTAAACCGCGCGGGAGAAAGGCTATTGGCGCAATCGGCGGAAAGACTCCTGGACCACACCGCCGAGGAACTTGGACTGGCCGACTGCCTGCTGGGAGAAGATATTCAGACGCGGCAAAAATCTTTTCCGGGCGGAGAAGGACGATGGGGAATTCGTCGTAACGCGATCCGCGAGAAAGGTCTGCCCAATCAGTTGCTGGTGATTTCCGATCTTAGCCGGGCGCTGCGCGAAGAGGAGCGCCAGGCATGGCAACGCCTGGTCCGCGTCCTGGGTCATGAACTGAACAATTCCCTGGCGCCCATCAAATCAATGGCTGGAACGCTCGAGAGCATGGTCCTCCGTGATCCCCTCCCGCAGGATTGGCAGGAAGACATGCGGCGGGGTCTCAGCGTAATCGGCTCCCGGGCCGAGGCATTGAACCGCTTTATGGGAAGTTATGCGCGGCTGGCCCGGCTGCCCCCACCAAAATTTTCACCCGTGCCGGTCAGTCCGTGGATACGCAGGGTCGTCGGTCTGGAAACCCGTCTCAGTGTAACCCTTCAACCCGGCCCGGAAATGACCATTCAGGCTGACAGCGACCAGCTTGAGCAGTTGATGATCAACCTGGTTCGCAACGCAGTCGACGCTTCCCTGGAAACCGGGGGAGGAGTCCAGGTGGGCTGGAAAAAGAAGGGCAACTACGTCGAGGTGTGGGTCATCGATGAAGGCCCGGGCCTCTCCAATACGGCAAATCTGTTTGTGCCCTTCTTTACGACCAAGCCCGGCGGGTCCGGGATCGGCCTGGTTTTAAGTCGTCAGATTGCCGAGGCCCATGATGGCAGCCTCACCCTGCGGAACAGCCCCACCGGCCGGGGGTGCGAGGCTCGGCTTCTCTTGCCGCGATGAAATTCATCCACCCTGAAGAAGCGACGGAAGGGTTTACCCTTAAGATACCGAAAATCCGAAGAGTGAATTTGGTTCGCGAAAAAAACTGTTAACGGCGGGCGTTGAGCTTGAAACTTGTAATTTTGAAATTTGAACCTGTTTCTCTCTTCGTTCGCCACCATGTAAGTTATAATGACTCGACTTTCCCCGGAGGTTTTGAATGAAGAAGGCTCTCGTTGCGGTGATGGGGGTGTGTTTGGGAATGGCGATTAGTCTGCCCGTTCTGGCCAAAGAAGGTGAGAAAGAAGAAGATCGATTGGAGGAGTGCGGCCAGGTGTTGAAGGAGGTTCTCGATGTCCCGGAGGATATCCCCCAGGATCTTCTCGACAAAGCGGAATGTGTCGTGATTGTACCGGCGACCAAGAAATTCGCGATAGGGATTGGGGGCAGTTACGGTCGGGGCGCCATGTCTTGCCGCACCGGACCGAGTTTCTCGGGCCCATGGAGTCCGCCGGCCATGTATGCGTTGGAGGGGGGAAGCATCGGTTTCCAACTCGGTGGCCAGGAAACCGACTTTGTTTTGCTGGTCATGAACCCTCGCGGGGTATCGTCTCTCTTGAGAAGTAAGGTCAAGATTGGCGGTGATGCCTCGGCTGCGGCAGGCCCCAAAGGGCGCAACGCGACGGCCGATACGGACATTGCCTTGCGCGCAGAGATTCTGACCTATTCGCGCTCGCGGGGCTTGTTCGCGGGCATCTCCCTGGCGGGTTCGACCTTGAGGCAGGATGGCACCGCAAATCTTCGCGTTTATCACAAAGATGTCAGCGCGCGAGACATCGTGCGCAAGGGAGTCGTGACCACTCCCCAAGCCGGGCAGTTGATCGTCGACGTGTTGAACAAACGCTCGCCCAAAAATCTTTCCGATCCCAAATCGCTTAAACAGTAGGAACCGGGCACAATGCTCCACTTTGGAAGTGGATTTCCGGAGCGCAAATCTTCACCCGGCGGGATTGACCGTTCTTGATTCGATGTCAGGCGCCCTCCACTGGCGCCTTCCTTCATCACCGAGGTAGCAGCGAGACCATGATCCCGTTCGGAGATATTTGACTGAACCTTTCTCGTTTCCCATCGTAATAATAGAGGGGCACAACGGGAGAAGGTAAATCCATGATCAAGTTTTTGCTTTGGTGCATTCTGCTGGTGTTCTGCTGGCCACTGGCCTTACTAGCGCTAATTCTTTACCCCTTGGTGTGGCTCTTGTTACTTCCCTTCCGACTTTTGGGGATCGCGGTGGAAGGAGTCCTCGAGCTCATTTGGGCCCTATTTACACTCCCAGCACGGGTGCTGGGTGGCTCGCCCCATCGGTAGTCAACCCTGCCTTTTGACGTTTTCCTAGCATTGCCGTGTGAATCACCCCCGATTCTCCAGACTCGAATCCCACCACCGGGAGGTGGTGGATTGTTCAAATCCCGCCTCCCGTGAGGGTGGCATGTGAATCATCCCCTCCGCCCAGGCGGACCGTCGGGGGGATTTGAATGAACTGAGGGCATGGCTCGTGTAAGTTGAACCTGAATGATCCCCCAACTTCCGTTGGGGGAATTGAAGTGGCGTGAGCTGCTCCGACCCTATCGGCAGATCCTCTTGGCACGCGCTCAACTGATGTTGGCGGGCTCATTCCCCCATCACTTGCACGATGATGTTGCGCTGTCTTCTTCTGTTATCAAAATCGATGAAGACCACTTGCTGCCAGGTTCCCAGCGCGAGGTTGCCCTTGCTTAACGGGATGGAGAGCGAGGGTTTCATCAGCGCGGCTCTGACGTGGGAGAAGCCGTTGCCATCCCCCCACCTCTTGTTGTGCTCATAGGGAATATCGGAAGGAGCCACTCGCTCCAGGGCCTGCTTCAAATCCTCCAAAGCCCCGGCTTCATACTCAATCGTGGTGATGGAGCCTGTAGACCCCGGGCAGAAGACAGTGACCAGACCTTCTTCCACCTTGGAACGGTTGGCCACGGCGACCACTTCGCCTGTAATATCCACGATGTCGTTAAACCCCTTGGTGTTCAGTGAAAAAGTCTCGGAATAGATCATGGGGATTCCCAGGAAGAGGCTGTCATAAATTGCCGCGGGCGTCCGGATCGCCGGATCCCGAGCTTTTGCATGCGGGAGTTAAGGGTCGTGCGGTTGATTCCCAGGCGTGCGGCGGCCCCGTGGGGCCCCCCGATCACTCCGCCGGTCTCCTCCAGCGTGCGGAGAATGTGCTCGCGTTCGAGATCCTCAAGCGTTTTCGCCTTCGTTTGAACCCCCTCTGTTATGGACAGGGCAGTGGCGACATGCTTCAATTCGAGGGTGTCCCCCTCACACAAAATGACCCCTCGCTCAATGACGTTTTCCAACTCCCGGATATTACCGGGCCATGGGTATCGCTGCAGGGCCTCGACGGCTTTCGCCGAGATCTTTGTGATGTCCTTGTTGAACCTCAACGAGTACCGATGCACGAAGTAGTGAACCAGGGGGACGATGTCGTCCCGGCGATCGCGCAGGGGCGGCAGATGCAACGGAAAGATGTTCAACCGATAGTACAGGTCCTGGCGGAACTCGCCTCCTTGAACCATGGCCATTAGATCCCGGTTCGTGGCCGCGACAATGCGCACGTCCACCTTGATGGTTTTCATCCCTCCGACGTGTTCGAACTCATGTTCCTGCAAGACTCGCAGCAACTTGGATTGAACGTCTTTGGGGATTTCCCCGATTTCATCCAGAAAAATCGAGCCCCCGTCCGCCAACTCGAAGCGGCCATTCTTGCGAGCGATGGCCCCTGTAAAGGCCCCCTTTTCATGCCCGAACAGCTCGCTCTCGATCAATCCCACGGGGATGGCGGCGCAATTGACCTTCACAAAAGCACGCTCCTTGCGCGGGCTGAGGTCATGGATCGCCCGGGCAATAAGTTCCTTACCGGTCCCTGTTTCACCGGTGATCAAGACGGTGGAGTCGGTCTTCGCGACGCGTTCGGCGCCGCGGAGGATCTTGCGAAGCTGCCGGCTTTGCCCCACAATTTCTTCGAAATTCTGCTCCGTCTTGATCTCCTCCTGCAGATAAACGTTTTCCTCTTTGAGCTGATTCTTCAGCCGGGTGATTTCCTCGTAAGCCAACACGTTGCGGAGTGCGACGGCAACCTGATTGGAAACCTGCCTGAAGAACCCACGATCCGTGTTGTCAAAATGGTGTGCCTCACGACTGGCGAGGTTGAATCCGCCGAGCAGTCTCTCCTGAACCATCAGAGGGACAACGAGAACAGAGAGGAATCCTTCCTTCAGATAGATGTCCGTGAACCACTTGAATCGCGGGCCGGTGCGCAAATCACTGATCAGGACGATGTCCTTGTGCTGCATCAGATATTGACCCAGGGTATCCTCCTCCAAAGGGAATTCCAGCTGTGGCTCAAATACATTGAAATCATCTATGGCAGTAGGCGGGTGATGGACTCCCCCCAATTGGATATGCCGGGGCTCGTCGGCGGAAAGCACCACGAACAACCGCACCACTCGTTTGGTTTCCTCGACCAGCACCACCGAAGCGGCATCAAACGATACATAGTTGTGCAGGGCACGAAACAGGGAACGGAACAATCCTTCCCGGTTGAGATGCGACGCAATGGTATTATTGACCTCGAGAATCAGCTGATGCTGTTGTTCGAGGCGTACCTTTTCCTGCAATGCAAAATTGTCCTGCTCGAGTTTTCGGGAAACCCGTTTCAATTGCTCGTAAGTGGTGGCATTGTCGTAGGCCAGGGCCACGATCTGCGACACTTCTTCAAAGAACGTCTGTTCCTCCGGGGAATAGGCATTGACACGCCGGCTGGCTATCGAAAGGATTCCCGCCACACGGCCACGCACCACCAGGGGCACAGCACAACCTGACCGCATCCCACCCTGCATCAACCTCGATGAACTCAGGGGGAATTGCCCTGCCTTTCCAAAATCGGGGATCAACAAGGATTCGCGGTGATCATAGACCCAGCCCGCAATGCTTCCCTTTCGAGGGACTTTCACATATTTGGTCAACACCGGGTTGGGGGCATCGATCTCCAGCATCTGAATCTGAAATCCGTCTTCTTCAGGGTTGGGGATTAGCACCGCGGCATAGTTGAGGTCCACCAGGCGACGCAGCGATTTGACCGCGGCATGAAACACTCCATCCGGATCCAGCTTCGACACGGTGGCCGTCGCCATCTCGAGAAACGCCTGGTATTTTTGTTCCACTGAACTCATATTATTTTGGTGCTTGAGGATCGACTCCCCTGAAAGGATCTGAACCGATTGAAATCTACCTAGCCAAAGATCCGTGAAGCAAATGCGGTCTGTGGCTCAGTTGAAGTAATCTCGTTATGGACAATGAAGTCCGAAGTCGGAAGTCGGATATGAGCAGTCGAGTTTTATACCTCTTGGCTCGAGGATTCCACGACCGAGAATTTGTTTTCCTTCTGACTTCTGACCTCCGACTTCTGACTTCTCCCGAAACAATGGATGGCTTCGGAAGCATCGGCGGCAAATGACCGCAACTCCGAAGGCAAACTCTACACGGCTCCTTCGCGACCTTTGCGCCTTCATTGCGCAGTTTGCGGTTGACTCTTTTCCGTTTGAATGTTTCCCATCACGTTCAATCGAGTATCCGTTCTCCCACTTTCTGCTCTAGTGCCCTCTCATAGACCGCCGCACCGACGGCAAGATCCTCGACCGCAATCCCGAGGGACTTAAAGAAGGTGATTTCTTGCCCCGAATCACGCCCTTTGAATCGTCCGGTCACGACTGAGCCGAGCTCCTTGACCTTCTCCCAATACATGAGTCCGCGTTCCACGCATTTCAAAAACTCACCTGATTCCACCTTGGCCTGCTCCAATGAATCGACGACAATCCGATCCGATCGAAGGACCGTGGTGCTATCCACCTCGGTACGAAGTGGAGAATTTCCTCCAATGACATTGAGATGGGCCCCTTCGCCGATCCAGTCTCCATCGAAGAGCGGTTCTGTCGCCGTAGTGGCTGTCACGATGATATCTGAACCCTCCACGACTGCTCTCGCCTCGGCGGCAGGCCGGACTTCAATCTTCAGCTCTGCCTCCATCTTCTTGCAGAATGCCTGCCTTCGTTCGATTTTCCGCGAGAACGCAAGGACACGTCTGATTTTTCTCACTGCACACACGGCCTGCAATTGGCTTTGGGCCTGGTATCCCGTCCCGAAAATCCCGACGGACGTGGCCTCTTCCCGTGCCATCCATTTCGTGGCGATTCCGCTGGCCGCGCCGGTCCGAATCTGTCCCATGCGATCGGCTTCGATAATCGCCAGCAACTCTCCGGTTTCCGAATGGTAAAGATTGACCATGAACTTCGAACCCGAAGTAAACCAGGTGTATGCCTTGAAACCGATGACCCCGAAGGTGGGCAGGCCGCCGCCCATCAGGTTCAGGCCGCCGTGCTTCTGATGGATACGGGCGCGAGGCAGATTCGTGGCGCGGCCATGCCCCAGTTCCACAAAAGCGCGCTCCACCGAAGCCAAGGCTGTCGGCATATCCAGCAATTGCTCGACCTCTGTTTCTCGCAAGAGCAACGCCATCATCCACCTGTCCTCAAAAACTGATGAGCTTGATACAACCACAGTGGTGTAAAATGTGTCAATACGAAACGAGCTTCGGCTCGTACTCTGAAAATTCACGATAGATGGGAGAGTTAGGGACAGACACCTTTTCTTAAATAACTTTGCAGGAATGATACCAAAGCCGGTGTCTGTCCCTTTTGTTGAAAATTCACGATGGATGGGAGATCCCATGGGAGAAGGATTATTTCAACCGTTGCACCTGCTGGTCATCCTGGTCATTGCAGTTTTCATCTTTGGCCCCAAGAAGTTACCGGAGCTGGGCAAGGGCCTGGGAGAAGGAATCCGGGGCTTCAAAGATGCACTCAACGGTGGACTTTCCTCGGAAGAGGCGAAAACCAAGGAAGCCCCCAAGCAAATTGCGGAAAAGTCATCCGTGGAGAAGTAGACGTTCGGAAAGTTAGAGACAGATGTCATATCTTAAAAAGCTCCGCAGGAACGCGCCCACCGCTTGAGCATCGGCGCGACTCGCCGTTCGACCTCAGCCCGGATAGATCGTCCCGGCCTCAACGAAGCACAACGGGTCCTTCCACTTATCCACGGCGTAGAACGATCGTTCGCCCCACGGCCGAACGCTGATGCTGCCGCCGGAGACGCCGTGTACCTCCTCTCGAGAGAGGCAGCCGAGCGCCTTCGCGCGTGCGAAGACTGCGTCGAGGTTTTTGACCGTGAAATACAACGCCTTCGCCGCCGAGTGCGGCTTTCCTACGGACGACACGTCGACCACCTGCAATGTGACCGGACCACAGGTGAAGTAGCAGCGCGAGCCCGCCTGCTTTCGCCCCTCGAGCCCGAACAACTTGCCGTAAAACTCCGCCGCCTGGTCGAGGTTCCCCACTTCGACATTGATTCGAAACAGGCTCGGCACGTCCGAGCCCACGCCTTTCTTCGCGGCCATCGCCGTTCCTTTCTTCGCCCCCTTTTTCTGAGTCGCCATTTGTTCCTCCATTTTCTTGGTCGCCATTTGTCCTCCCCCGGCGAGGCCACCCGCAGATCTCTAAAGGAGCACGCCCAGCGATGGTCTTCAAAACTTTAGCAGACGCAGGCATGCACAGAACACATGCCTGCGGCACCCCGGGTCAGGAAATACTCGAGGTCGTAATCCCCGTTATCAAGTCTGTTTTGAAATTCAGGACAGGCATGAATTCCACCCTGAAGAACACCCTGGCCACCCGCACCCGTTTGACTCTCCTCTCTTCCCTGCCTATAATTCGACGTCATCACTTTGAGTATGCGAACTGGAGTGGCCCATGCTAAGGGCCAGGAGTTATTTATGCCACTTGAGGAACTTGCGCCGGTTATCATTTCGGGCGTTCGAACTCCCATCGGGAGATTTTTGGGAGGACTAAAATCCCTCTCTGCGGTTCAGCTGGGCGCCATTGCGGTCAAGGCGGCGGTGGAGCGGGCCGGATTGGATCCCAAGCAAATTGACGAATGCATCATGGGGAATGTGGTGCAAGCCGGACTCGGTCAAAATCCAGCACGCCAGGCCGCCCTGGGAGGTGGCCTTCTCCCTGAGGTCGGCGCCTTTACGGTCAACAAGGTTTGCGGCTCAGGTCTGAAGTCGGTGGGACTCGCCGCCCAGGCCATCCAGTGCGGAGATCAGGAGATTGTCGTTGCCGGTGGGATGGAATCCATGTCCAACGCCCCTTACCTCATCCCCAAACTCCGCGAGGGCTATCGGCTGGGAAACGGCGAGGTCATTGATTCCATGATCCACGACGGGCTGTGGGATGCCTACGAGGATTTTCACATGGGAATGACGGGTGAACTTGTCGCCGAAAAATACAAGATTTCGCGCGAAGCCATGGACGAGTATGCCCAGAACTCCCATCAAAAAGCGCTCCGGGCCATCAAGGAATGCCGTTTCGAATCCCAGGTCGTTCCCGTGGAGATTGCTTCCAAGAAGGGGGTGACGGTCATCAAAGTCGACGAGGGGCCGCGCGAGGACTCTTCCTTCGAGGTGCTGCGCGCACTCAAGCCGGTATTCAAAAAGGACGGTACCGTCACCGCCGGCAACGCCCCTGGAATGAATGATGGCGCCGCCGCTTTGGTCATCACCTCCGGGAAGAAGGCCGAGGCGCTGGGGAAAACCCCGATAGCACGCATCATCGGCCAAGCCACGGCCGGACTCGAGCCGAAATGGGTCATGATGACTCCGGTGCCTGCGGTGCAAAAACTTCTGCCCAAGATCGGATGGAGGAAGGAAGAGGTCGATCTCTGGGAGCTGAACGAAGCGTTCGCCGTGCAATCGGTCGCAGTCGTCCGTGAGCTGGAACTTGATCCCGGAAAGGTCAACGTGAACGGCGGGGCGGTGGCGCTGGGCCATCCCATCGGGGCGAGCGGCGCGCGCATCCTGGTGACGCTGCTCTACGAGATGATCCGACGCGACCTGCACCGCGGGGTGGCGACTCTCTGCATGGGCGGCGGCAACGGATTGGCCCTGGCCATCGAGCGGTGAGCGGGGTCGACTGTCCACAGGCCCATGATCTCCCATTTGACAAACATAAAGGAGTAATTGACATGAAAATGAAGCGTCGAATTGTAGTGGGAATGTGCCTCCTCGGAGCCATGGGGGCAGCCCTTCTGTTGCGGTCAAATGTTTCGTCTGCTGTGGATGTCAAGGGTGAGATGATTTCTTACAAGAGCGGGAATGAGACGATCAGCGGGTATCTCGCCACCCCGCCCGGAGCCGGCGTTCATCCTGGACTGGTGGTGATCCAGGAATGGTGGGGACTGAATGATTGGATTAAGGAACAGGCCCGCAATTTTGCCGCAAAAGGTTATGTGGCGCTCGCGCCGGACTTGTATCACGGGAAGGTCGCCACCGAACCGTCGATGGCGCACGAATTGAGCCGGGGATTGCCCGACGATCGTGCGCTTCGCGACTTGAAATCCTCCTTTGATTACCTGCAAAACCGAAAGGACGTCAAGAAATCTGCTATTGGCTCGGTGGGCTGGTGTATGGGTGGCGGACTCTCCCTCAAGCTGGCTCTCAATCAGCCCGAGCTAAGGGCCTGCATTGTGAACTACGGCGCCCTCCCCACCGACACTGCCGCCATTGGCAAAATCACGGCCCCCGTGCTGGGAAATTTCGGAGCCGAGGATCAGGGCATCCCCCCCGCGGCCGTGAATGCCTTTGAAAAGGAAATGAAAGGGCAGAAGAAATGGATCGATGTGAAGATTTATCCCGGTGCAGGCCATGCCTTTGAGAATCCGAACAACCGCCAGGGCTACCGCGAGGACGCGGCCAAGGACGCCTGGAGCCGAATGATCATATTCCTCAATGAGAACCTGAAGTAAACGTCCTTAAGAGTTCAAGGTCCAAAGTCGAAACTTTCAAGAGTTCGAAGTTCAAAGTCCGGAAAACCGACTCAAATTCTGAAGTCCAAAGTCCAAATTCTTGAGCTCTAGGATTGACTTCCTGCCTCCGGCATCTGGCTTCCGGCTTCTCGCTTCTAGATTCTGCCCTCTGACTTCCGGCCTCCGACTTCTGATGCCGGGCTTCCTCTCCCCTCAACCATTCTCCATCATTCCTCCTTGAACCCTCCTCCCTTCACAGGTATCCTACCTGCGCTCGCTTTTCACTCCACCGACCGGAGGCTTTCTTATGTCTCGTCCTATCGAAACGATCGGCGTTATCGGGGCTGGAACCATGGGAAATGGAATTGCCCAGGTGTGCGCGACCGCAGGTCTGCACGTGGTCTTGAAAGACGTTCAGGAGGAGTTCCTGGACCGTGGCCTTAAAACCATCGAAAAATCGCTCGCGAAGCTTGTTGAGAAAGGAAAGCTGACACTGGAACAAAAGACGGCGGCCCTGAAAAACATTGGGACGACGCTGACCGCCCAAGCTCTGGCCGGTTGCGATTTTGTGATCGAAGCGGCCAGTGAAAACTATGACATCAAGAGAAAAATCCTTGAAGAGGTGGATTCCCTTTGCCGCCCGGAGGTGATTTTCGCCACGAACACCTCCTCCATCTCGATCACGCGCCTGGCCGCCCACACCCGCCGTCCCCAGCAGTTTATCGGGATGCACTTTATGAACCCGGTGCCTTTGATGGCCCTGATCGAAATCATTCGGGGCATTAAGACAAGCGACGAGACCTTTGTCACCACGAAAATGCTGGCCGAAAAGCTTGGGAAAGTGCCCTGTGAAGTGAATGACTCCCCCGGCTTCGTCTCAAATCGAGTGCTCATGCCGATGATCAATGAGGCGATCTACTGCCTGATGGAAGGGGTAGGAAAGCCGGAAGCCATTGACACCGTCATGAAGCTCGGAATGAACCATCCCATGGGTCCCCTGGCGCTGGCTGACCTGATCGGGCTGGATGTTTGCCTCGACATCATGGAGGTGCTTTACAGCGGGTTCGCGGATTCGAAGTATCGGCCCTGTCCACTCTTGAAAAGGATGGTCGCCGGGGGGATGCTGGGACGAAAAAGCGGGCAGGGATTCTATGCCTACTCTTAATCCGAACGAGCCGGAACCAAACTTGGCTAATTTACATCAGTTGGACGTTCTTCAAAGAGGCCCGAGACCAACATATATAGAGATTCGGAAGCCCCTGATGAAGCATGTCTTGCCGGTAAAGAATGGAATTTTACTAATGATTAACTAATCTCTGCCTTGACCGGGTCACCCGGGCTTATGGCCATATCGAGACCCCTTGCGAAGGAACAGCCCCCCTCGGGAGGCTTGGCTGCGTACAGCCTGCCGGTTTACCGGCGGGAAAGGAGACGCCCCCTGGGTTTTTCACCCCGATTCATCGGGGTTGACCTCTTACCAGGGTCGGCCGTTAACGACCGCCCCATTCCCCACCAACCCCGACGACGAGAAACCAAAGCTTCGATGACGCATTGGGGCTGACCCGCCGATATGATTTCGATGACAACCCGCTTCCACCTTCTGGGAACCTGGGATCCTCCTCATTTCCTGATGAGGTTCAACATGATTCTGCCTGAATAATCATGAACTCCCTTTCCGCTGTGGAAGTCGTGAATACTGCTCCGGCACCGGTGAGGTCAAGAGAGCCTTCCGGATTCCTTCGTTGGATGATCGGGCAGAACCGACCTTCGTAACCCCGCGAAAAGACTGAAGACACAAACAATTTTGTTGCTTGGGCTGGGCGCGTCTTATATCATTTGGTGGTTCGATCGTTGGACGCTGAGTGTGGATTATGATCCTTTGTCAAAAATGCGCGTCGGTGAATCAATTCGGGCAGGAAGTGTGCTCCAAGTGCGGGACCCGCCTGATGATCACGGCGCCCCAGTATGAGCAGGAGAGGCCGTCGGTCCAGCCCCTTGAAGAACATCTCCTCGAGCGCATTTCAACCCTGGAATATGAGCATACCAAGCTGGGCGAGCGCATGGCTCAGCTCACTGAAATCGTCAACAAGCTGGTGTCGGGAAACTTTTACGATCACAAGATGATTGAAGCCATTTCCGACGCGTTGCAAAAAGCTCGCGTGGTGGCGGGGAAGACGCTCGAAAATTTGTGGCGCGAACGCGTCCTTGACTACCGCGAAGAGAGCGCCCGCCGGGAACATTTCGCCGCCCGCAAGCCGCGAATCGTGCAGCTCTGTCCCGAAAAGCACCGCCCCCGGGTCAAAACGAAACTCAACCATGTGGAGTCCCTCCTCTTTGGAGCCGGCAACTCGAAGGAGGGAGTCCGGTTATTGCGCGGCCTGATGCGGACAGTGCCGAAGAACTACGAACTGGCATTTCTCCTGAGCGAATATTTCTATTCCATCAATCGCTTTGCCGAGGCGGCCCAGTATCTAAAAAAGGCGTTGACAGTCAATCCGCACCATTTCGACTCCATTCTCCTGTGGGGGGTCATGTTGACCAATAGTGGGCGTTACGCGGAGGCTGAAGATGTGCTGCGGACGGCCCTCGGGTTGCGCGCGGATTCGCACATCGCCCATCTGACCTTGGGCGCCGTCTGTGCTTCTCAGGGGCAGCCCCAGAAGGCCAAACAACATCTCTCAAAGGCCGTGGGATTGGCTCCCTCCTCTTCGATGTATTTTACGGCGGGAGAAATCTCCGCCAATTTCGGTTGGCAGAAGGACGCTATTCACTTTTATAAGAAGGCCATTCAGATCGATCCAACGTTCGACGAGGCCTTTTACAAGCTGGGCCTGATTTATCTTAAGAACCACCGCACGCGTGCCGCCGAAAAGTATCTGAGGACGGCCTATCAACTCAACCCCCAGGAATCGCGTTACAGGGAAGCGCTGAAAGCACATACAAAACGGCAGGCACGGCAGAATTCCTGAGTGCTGAGCCGACAGCAGCTCCCTCCCCAGTTTCCTCCCCAACCCGAACGATGAAACCGGACGGGTGAATACAATTTGAAGGGGCGCAGAAGAATTCAACCAAGCACGATCAGGGTGAGAAGGAGTCATTATGGCAGAGGAGCGAAACGAGGTTCGGGAAAACCGCGATCGGGCAATTGAGGTCGCGCTCACTCAAATTGAGAAGCAGTTTGGGAAAGGGTCCATCATGCGCCTGGGATCGAAAGAGGCGCTGGTGGCTGTCCCGGCCATCCCAACCGGGTGTCTTTCCTTTGACGCGGCCCTTGGCGTGGGGGGATTCCCCCGCGGTCGCGTCATCGAAGTATTTGGTCCGGAGTCGAGCGGCAAGACCACCGTGGCGTTGCACGTCGTGGCGGAGGCACAAAAACGCGGAGGCATGGCCGCCTTCATCGATGCGGAGCACGCCATGGATGCCAAGTACGCGAAAAGACTTGGGGTCGATGTCGACAATCTGCTCGTTTCCCAGCCCGACTCCGGGGAGCAGGCGCTGGAGATTGCCGAAGTGCTGATCCGGAGCAGCGCCGTCGATGTGGTCGTCGTCGATTCAGTCGCCGCCCTCGTCCCCCGTGCCGAACTCGAAGGGGAGATGGGCGATGCCCAGATGGGGTTGCAGGCCCGCCTAATGTCGCAAGCCATGCGAAAACTCAAGGGGATTGTATCGAAGTCAAAGACCTGTTTGATCTTCATCAATCAGCTTCGGGAAAAAATCGGGGTCATGTTCGGCAACCCGGAAACCACGACGGGGGGCCGGGCGCTGAAGTTTTATGCCGATATCCGGGTCGACATCCGGCGAGTTGGCGCCATCAAGGAAGGCGATAACGTCGTGGGGAACCGAACCCGCGTCAAGATTGTGAAAAACAAGCTTGCTTCCCCTTTCCGGGAAGCGGAATTCGATATCCTTTACGGTGAAGGGATCTCCCGCGAGGGAGACCTGATCGATCTTGCGGTTGAGAAAAACATCATTGAGAAGAGCGGGGCCTGGTTCTCCTACCAGGGAGAGCGGCTGGGTCAGGGACGCGAAAATGTGAAGGTGTTCCTGCGTGAAAACGCCGATATCACCAACAAGATTGAAATTGGCGTGAGGAAGGCGGTGGGACTCGATGCAAAACCAGAAACCACGGCCTCGCCGGCGACTGCGGCGGCGGGGGCGTCGACCGCGATCCCTGCCCGGGGCAAATCGGCCCGTTCTTAGCCTCTTTGCCAATGGGTGGCACTGACCATGTCCGGACCAACACCGCTTTTTGTGACATTTTTGTGACAATAGACACACTATGACCTTCTGCTTTTGTGTTACATAATGAAACTAACCTTGTGTTATGATTCCGCCGCCTAGGGTGGAGTTACGACAGC